>NZ_JAWLIQ010000011.1:0-159097 GCF_033485175.1 Sporosarcina sp. YIM B06819
AAGAATTTTTTATAGGCTTCACATGCATCTTTGACCGCTTGTTTCGCAACATTGTTCGATACATCAAATAACCAGTTGAAATCATCCAGCTGTTTTATTTTAGTGATTTCTTTCCTCAAGTCATTGTCAGATATGAATTTGTTACCCTGTTTGTAGTTTTCCTGTTGCCGTGCAAGCGTCCAATTATAGACCCATCTCGCGGTACCTACCGATTTCCACATGATGATTTCTTGCGCTTTTGTCGGTTTCAACCTGACCTTCTTCCCTAGAATCATCAAAATCACCTCCGTACAAATCCTTTACCCTTTGCACGGAAAAAATATGCTTACTATCAATAGTCTTTCAACTATTTTTATAGTTTTTTATATGCTGTTCTAGTGCCTCCTTTTCGAAAATTATAGCATTCTATTAGAATATACTGATAACCATAACGAAATAGAAAGCAACTTCACCAAATAGGAAAAGTTGCTCTCTTGTAGGTTATGAATGTATTAAGCAAGCAAGCGAAACGCTAAATTCTTCCACACGCTTATGCGAACGGGTTGCCGCTCCTGCTGCCCTCTAATTTGAGATAAATAAGTCCGTAAATCGCCTTCAAACTCCTGTATTAAAAAAGGAACCTTTGTAAAATGATGGGGCTGTACCATATTCGGCTGAATCGCAAACATCCGCACGCCACCTTCATTGACCACCGTTGCCACAAACTGCGAACAGAAAAATGCACGATCACGCTCGATACCAATATTTAACGCAACCGCAAACAGCCCGATAAAATTATACTTATACTGCTCTTTACGGCGTTCAATTTGGCGGATCTTCTTGCGCATCCTATGATATTCCTCTTCACTAACCTCACAGCTAAAAATCATACAATCTGCCTCACGGAATATCCCCTCAGCCACATCCTCCTTCACAAAACCACCTACAAAAGGATTATGCCGCTGCTTCCGTCCAAAGCTGTACACCTCATTCAATTGCTCGTCAAAAGCGATTGAAGCGTGATTCAAATCCTTTCGCGTGTACAGTCCAATCGCCTTCGACAGCAACGTTCCTGTATCCGTTAAGACAATATATATGGTTTTCCCCACGACAATCAACCCCCACAATCTATTACATCTACTATGTACTTTTTGAATAGCAAACTAAACCGGCTATAGTTGGAAACTTCCTAAGCCCCGAGACCTAGTTCGCAACAGACAATCCAAACATTTTATAAACTCGTAATCTCCATACTTAATTATACGTCTTTCACTAGCTAAGAGTTTCATATTCTTGAAAATATTTAAAACTAAATGTGTCGTTTACTACACAGAGCACTCTATCAAAATGTTTTCAATCCGCAACTTTCAGGGTACATACATACTAACAGCCTCAATAACTTGTGTCCATCAAAACTCCAATAAAAGGAAGTGATTAAGATGATAAATAATTCACCGGAAATCCCACAACTTACACCAGCATCTGACAACGACGCTGCAACTATCGCTAACCAAGTCGTTGCAGCTGTCAATGCCTACAATCGCAAACTGAATCATGACCAAGAAGTCGGACTCATGCTTACATCATTCGGGCAGACCGTGACCGTCAACATCACCGGAATTGGCTTTATTGGCACAAGGTTAATAATGTTTAAAGGATTCCTCACGAACAACAATGCACCTGTTGAATTGTTACAGCATGTGTCACAGTTGAATTTTTTGTTGGTATCGTTGAAGCGGGACAATCCGCAGGAGGAGAGAAAGCATATTGGGTTTGTGGGAGAGTAAGTGTACAGTGTGCTATGTTTTTACAATAAAAAATGATAGCCTTCTGCGGTTAGGCAGAAAGCTATCATTTTTTTGTTTTACCCTATAGTGTGTGCGGAGATTATTTCAATCCACATCCCTCGTTTAAGAGGGATGACCATTATTCTTTCCATAGACCCCCATAGCCGCACACATAAACCTCGCCAACCCCTCCCCAAACTTATCAATATTCTTCGTAAACCGTTCATCATCCACATACATTTCACCGAGTCCTTTAAATGCCTCAAGTGAGTACGTTCCAAAATTAGTATTTAGCATGTTGAACCAATCGCCAATTGCCTCCTGTGCTTCGTCTGATTCTGGAGATGTGTTGCGAAGCGCGGCAAGATTAAAGTAGATGCGGTTCATCTCCTTCTGAATTTCAGGTCCAAACTGTGCAACTTTTTTGTTTGATTCGTCTACTGCCTTGTCACCCCAACGCTCCCTTGCTTCTTGTTCATATGGATTGTGGCTAAAGTCAAAGCCTTTAAACTTCTCTTCGTTCGTCATTGCATATTCCCCTTTTCCTTGTTGAATGGTCTTGTCAATCGTTGCAATCATACTATCGAGCTGCTTGCGTTTATCTAGCAACATTTCTCGCTGCATTTCAAAAGCCTCCTGGCGATTAAATGCGGGACTATCCAGCAGCTCTTTAATCCTCTTCAAAGAAAAGCCGAGTTCACGAAAGAACAATATTTGCTGCAGCGTTGCCAAATTATCGTCGGAATACAGTCGGTAGCCCGACTCCGTCGAATTATCCGGCGTTAGCAATCCAATGTCATCATAATGATGGAGTGTGCGCACACTGACACCGGTTAACTGTGATACTTCTTTCACTTTCATCACTCATGGCCTCCCTTTAAACTAACTATAAAGTATGACGTAACGTGAGAGTCAACAAGAAATAAGAACTTATTATTTCTTCAACTCAAGAGGACGTTCATACTGCCAAGTCCGTTCGTTAACAATAGTGTCCACTACATAAAAAAAGAAATCCAGGACTACACCGGGATCTCTTCTCCTTACACCTTTACACAATCGGCATCCAAATCTCAATAACATCCTCAGTTGCTCCTGCGGGATAGACATATCGCTCAAAATCATAGCACTCCCGCAGTTGGATATCCTTCATCTTAATAATAGCATCGTACGTAGCGGGAATCCCTGGAATGCCTCCCTCGACCGTAGCAACGATGAATTTACCTGAAGGGATAACAACCTCTTGCGTATTCGGGAAGCCTTCAGCGAGATTCGATTGGATACCAGCGATATAGTGGATTTCCTCTCCCTCCATCTTCAGACAAACTCCAAAAGACTCTTCCACGACGACGCCTTTATTGGCAATTTCCACATTTAACTTTTCCCATTCGGCAGGAATTTGTGCAACAGGTCCTATTAATCCATACCCCTTTACTGTCATTTCTTCCATTTCAACAATTCTTGTTTCCATATAAGACTCCCCCTTGTTTAAATAACTTTCAATCGCTTCCATCGTCTGACTCAAACCCTCCATTTCGAGCTCGATTTGCTGTCTCCTTTTCACTAACAACGACTCCATTTGTCCGTCTCCTTCCGCGAGAATAGCCGAGAGGGATACCCCAAATCGCCTCAATGTTTTGATCCGAACTAGTTGTTGTTGCTCCATTTGCGAATAAAAACGGTAGCCTGTTTCTTGATTAATGAAAGCAGGTTTAATAAGTCCCATTTCTTCATAATGCTTTATGGCTTTCACCGTGACACCTACAAGGCGAGCCGTTTTTCCAATCGACAGCATGAACACCCCTCCTTCTTTAATAACTATAAACCTATCCGTTAGGTGTGAGTCAATAGGCGCGAGCATGGGACTACACCGCTACTATTCGCAGAAGAACGCGAATGGTTTCAGTGGCCTAGCACCCGCGAAACTTACTCAATCGGCAGCCAAACCTCTATCTCATAGCCCTCCGAACCTACTGGATGAATATAGCGCTCCAAGCTAATGCTATTGCGCATTTGAATGCCCTCCATGCGCATCAATGCAGTAAACGTTATGGAAATGGCGGAAACTCCACCTTCTACCGCAGCAACAAGGAATTTACCAGCGGGTACAACAGCTTCTTCCGCCTCAACAAGTCCATCTCCAAGCTCCGATTGAATGCCCGCAAGATAGTGAATTTCCCGATCCTTCATCGCCAAACAAAGCCCGAATGATTCTTCCGCTACAATACTTTTTTCAGCCAGTTGTGCATTCAATACATCCCATATACCCGGTATGTCAGACAGCGGCCCCCTCAATCCAAATCCTCTCACCGTAAATGCCTCAACCTCAATAATACGTGTGTCCATCTATCTCTCCTCCTTACCTTCATTATTAGTAAGTATACCTGTTGAAAATCCAATCTTAAACTTCTAGTAATCAAGGGATTAGAAGTTCATGCTCCCCCTATTTCACCACAAAAAAAGCTTGTTGAGAAACCAATTTGGTTCCTCAACAAGCTTTAAATCATTATTCAAGCCAACTTTCTTTCATTCACGTCCACATTATCCACCACAATATCCGTCTCAATCTTATTCGCTCTATTATGCTTCGCTTTCACAAAGAACAGCACTGCCAAAATAGCCGTTAAGACGATTCCAATGTAGTAGGATAGCTGCAAGTCTAGGCTAAATCCAATCTTGGCGTTTAAGATATAGACAAAGACCATATAGCTGATGAACAGTGCCGGGACGAGCGATACAAAGTAGTTCTTACCTTTAACGAACAGATACATCGTCGCAATCCACAACGCAATCGCCGCGGTTGCTTGGTTCGCCCAAGAGAAGTATCTCCACAGAAGGTTGAAGTCAATTTGCGTTAGTAAAGCAGATACCGCGAACAATGGCACAGCTATCATCAAACGTTTCGCCACTTTTTTCTGGTCAATCTTCAGATAATCCGCAATGATTGAACGTGCTGCACGGAACGCTGTATCACCCGATGTAATCGGCAGTACGACAGCCCCCAATACCGCGATTGTTCCACCAATAGCTCCTAACAATGTCATGGACACTTCATTGACTACTGAAGAAGGTGTGCCTGATTTGATGAATTCACTTAATGTTTGTCCGTCTAATAGACTCATTGCCGCAGCAGCCCAGATCATCGCAATGACCGCTTCTGTAATCATCATGCCGTAGAATACATAACGACCTTGTGATTCTTTTTGAGTTGTTCTAGAAATAATTGGCGACTGTGTTGCGTGGAAGCCAGATAGCGCACCACATGTAATTGTAAAGAATAAAATCGGGAAAATTGGAAGATTATCCGGGTGTAAGTTCGCTAACGTCAGTTCTGGAATTGTATAATCCGAGAACAGTAAAGCCCCTCCAACCCCAACAGTACCAATTAATAACACAGCCCCAAAGTACGGGTATAATCTACCGATAATTTTATCAATCGGAAGAATTGTAGATAAGAAATAATAAGCAAAAATGACTGTAATCAATATTCCTACCGCTATTTTACCATTCATTAATATTGCCAATAAAGATGCCGGTGTTGTTACAAATACAGTTCCAACTAATAGTAGAAGTAAAAGTGCGAAAACGTTTACAATATGCTTGGAAACGTTACCTAAGAACTTTCCAGCAAGCTCCGGAATATGCGCACCTTTGTTACGAATGGAGATCATACCCGTTAAATAGTCATGAACAGCTCCCGCGAAAATCGCTCCAAACACAATCCATAAGAAAGCAACGGGACCGAATAACGCCCCCATAATCGGACCGAAAATCGGACCTGTTCCAGCTATATTTAATAGTTGGATTAACGCATTCTTTTGTTTGTGCATCGGCACGTAGTCAATGCCATCCGCATTGGCATACGCAGGTGTTTTCCGTGCATCCGTAGGATCGAAAATCTTTTCAATGAATTTCCCATACGTGAAATATCCAACAACTAATAGTAAAATTGCGCTAAAAAATGTAATCATGTCATACCCCCTATTTGATCTATCTCTTTTACCATTCCATATATTTAGTGTATGGCAAATCTTCTAAAATAGATGTTTTTGGGCACAACATGTCAGTTTAAGAGTTTAACATGTAAATAGAGATGGATAACATGTCACTACAATTCCAAACGCTGCCGTAAATCTTTCACGTAATTTCTACTGACCGACAGCTTTGCATCCAAACCTTCCAATTCCAGCTGATAGGCCCCATTAAACCATGGCGTTAATCGGCTGACGTACTTCAGGTTAACGAGATAGCCTTTATGAATCCGAAAAAAAGAGAAAGGTACTAAGCGACTTTCCAACTCCTTCAACGTTGTCCTCACTTCATAATCATCCGTTTGCGTAATAATTTTTGTTACTTTTTCATCTCGATAAATATACAAAATATCCTGTGGCAAAATATAATCGATGTCGCCATCTGTTTCCACTGCCAACTTCCCAGGTTTCTCTGTGTTATCAACTGACGGCGCCGGATGTAACGTCTTGACAATTCGCTCTATCGTTTGCTTTAACTGCTCCTCGTCATACGGTTTTAATAAATAATCGATCGCGTTAATGCGAAAGGCTTCCGCCGCGAATTGTGGATAAGCCGTTGCAAAAATGATAAGTGGCACTTTTTTTAATTCTACCAACGTTTTAGCCACCTCAATGCCATTCATCTTAGGCATCTCGACATCCAAAAAAACAACATCTGGCTGAAGTTGTAATGCTTTTAAAACAGCCGCTTCCCCACTCTCGGCCTCCCCAACCACTTGAACGCTTGGAAACTTGCTTAGTAAATACGTTAATTCATCACGTGCATATCGTTCGTCGTCTACGATCAAAGTACGGATCGTCCCCATTAGACACTTCCCCCCCATTTAGGAATTCGAAATGAAATAGCTGTTCCTTCATTCTCTATGCTTGCAATCGATAAAGCAGCTTGTTCGCCAAACGTCATTTGTAAGCGACGATTGATATTAAATAGCCCTACGCCAGTTCCCGTTTCAGACTCCAACTGCATCGTGCCCAAAACCGCTAGTCGCCCAGGTGCTATTCCTTTGCCGTTGTCTTCCACCTTAATTTCAATTTCCGCGCCAAGATCACGCACCGTCATGTGCACCACACTATTTTTCTCCATATCATTAATGCCATGATGGATGGCATTTTCAACGATGGGCTGTAAGGTGAAGGGTGGAATTTTTTCTTGTAATAAATGATCATCAACGTCATACGAAATGGTCAACCGATCTATAAATCGTGCTTCTATAATTTCTAAATACGCTTTAACATGCAATAACTCTTGTTCAAGTGTTATTTGAGATGCGGTTGTACCTGTAACGTTTTGTCGCAAAAAGTAGGACAATGACGTCAGTAGTTTCCGTGCTTGATCCGGATCCGTACGAATCAGCGACACAATAATATTCATGGAGTTAAATAAAAAGTGGGGACTGATTTGTGCTTGTAACGCTTTGATTTCAGCCTCTTTCGCCAATTGGTAGGCGCGATCTGTTTCGGCAATTTCTAGCTGGTTACTCAATAGCGAGCTTAATCCGGCAATTAATTCGATACTTACATCTGTAATGACTTTTTCAGATGGATAGTACAGTTTCAACGTGCCAATCGTTTCGCCGCGCCGAATAAGTGGTGCAATGACGGCTGCTCCTAATCGACAGCCTGGATAATCGCAGTGAATGGTGCCGTCATTGACAACAACCAACTTGCCATGATGAATGACATCCTTCGTTTCATCCGTCCGAATCGGGGTGCCTACCTTATGATGATCACTGGCAATCCCGACATGCGCAAGAATATGCGTTTGATTGGTCATGGCGACAGCACTGGGCTTTAATTCACAAAACAGAATATCGCAAACTGTTTGTGTCGTATCTGCGTTCATACCTTTCCGCAAATAACCAAGGGTCTGATTCGCAATGCGCAACGTTTTCTGCGCCTGCAATGCCGTCACTTTCTCTTGTTCACTGATCACATTATGGACAATCAATAGAAATAGCGCAGTTCCAACACCATTTGCCAAAATCATTGGTAGCCCAATGACCTCTACCAATGAAACCGCTTGCTCAAATGGTCTGGATATTAACAGAATCATAGACATTTGCATCGCTTCCGCAAGTGCCCCGATGCCAAAAACAGTAAGCGGTTTAAGCGCTTTCCCTTTTCGATAAAAAGCACCGGCGACCACACCTGCAATAATGGTAGACAGTCCACAAGAAATGGCCGTAAATCCGCCCAACGTCATACGATGGATACCCGCAATCAGCCCAGCACCAATTCCCACGCGGTAACCACCTAACAAACCAGCGACAACCACTCCAATGACACGTGAATTCGCTATGGCCTCCTCCGACGTTAATACCGTTGCAACACTAGTAAAATGCAATGTATTCATATTAAGCGCGACCCCAAAATACGTGCCCACAATACCAAAAAAGCCAAAAAACAAAATCGCCGTAATCTCCTGCCTGCGATTCAATTTATCACGATGCACCAAGTTTTTAAAAAACTGAAAACGAGTCAAAATGAAAGCAACCGCAACAATCATACCAACACGCTCCAGCATTATAACCAGCAAGTCAAACAACTGAACATCACCTCATTTATAAAACACATTGTTTAAATTATACTGTAAACGTGTAGGGATACATATCTTTATTTTCAGTCAACGAGATGCCAGTGACATTAAAACAATTATCCGCATGACAGCCTGCAAGACACCGGTAATCTTTTGCGTAATGACGTTATGATTTGAATGAGTATCGTAATAAAACATATCAAAAGTGAAAACAAAACAGCCAGAAACCCTTAGTATAATAAGAATTTCTAGCTGTTTATGAATACTGCATGTTCAATTCATCCGCTCGGAAGAATTCAATTATTGAGAGTAGGTTAGCTTAGAACACACAAAAAGAAGTGTGGAGAATATTATTAAGTCAATCTCAGATCAAACGAATCTATTAGCATTGAATGTTTCTATTGAATCTGCACGTACAGGTGAGCATGGAAGAGGATTTGGCGTAGTTGCAAATGAAATGCGTAAACCATCAGAGCAAACAAAAAATCGATTATTGACGTATCAAACTTACTTTCCGAAACAAAAATCCAAGTAAATAATGTTTTATCTTCAAGATATAATATTATTCAAATCGGATCTAATATAATGGCGGAGACAAATCTCGTGTTTGAAGAAATAATAAATTCGATGCGAATAAACAAGCACCAGAATAAATTGATTGAAAATGAAATAGATTCTTTCATAAATGTATTAACAGAAATATCAAGTGCATCATCACAAGTTGCAACGATTGCTGATGGATTAAATCAATTAACTCAACAATTGAACTAAAGCATTTCTCCAGGTACCTGTTATGCCCTGCATTTAAAATCAGTCAGAGAGTTGACTGGCTTTTTCGTAATATAGATATACCTATAAATTTGTGGAATCCGATGGTATGTGTAACCTTCATTATTTGTTTTTCAACACAAGTTTTTCACTTTTATCATTCCAACTCACTTCTAGCATTAACTCATCTTCACTAGTCGTAGAAGGACTATTAGAACTTAGCATCTTTCCTTTGTATATGCCTTTTTCGTTTAATAAAATCTCGTTTGCACTGTATTCTAACGCTCCATTATGACTTGATTCCACACGATAACCGAACGTGTCAATGGCTTTCAAGTCATCGCCCCTGTAGTTGAGTTGAATTGTATAGATTTCATCTCCACCAGTCTGACTAACTGTGATTGTCCCTAACCATTGATCGCCTTCACCGGTAAATAGCAATTCTTTGCTTTGACATCCAGATAATAATAATAATAATAATAATAAAATCGCTACAAATAAAATTGATAGAAATAGTTGTTTCAAAGTACCCTCTCCCTCAAACGGGTGATTATATTATAAATAACCAAGTAAGTCTTTTAAGTTTTTGATTTCATAAACTCCTTCATTAATATAGGAAGAACCCACTCCTATTCCAAACCCCCTCATCCCCATATTGATAGCTAATTCAACATCTACTATTGAATCACCAATTATAAAAGATTCGTCAATATTTATGCCAGTGTATTTCTTTATAGCCTCTGTAATCATCCCAGTTTGAGGTTTAATGCAGGTGCACCCCTCTGTCCTGCTATGCGGACAGTAAAATATATCTAAGATTTTCACTCCCTGACGAGTTAGCTCATCCATTATCTTTTCCGTAATATCCTCATACTGTTCAAACGATATAAATCCTTCATTTAATAAATACTGGTTCGTAATAATGATAATTTCATAGCCATGTTGATTTACACTTCTCAATGTTTCAATTGCATCAGCAAGAAACACTGGATTGTCGATGTGTGTCCATTCGTGATCTGGATAGTCTTCAATAATCGTTCCATCCCTGTCAAAGAACGCTACCTTCATTGTAATCCTCCTACTCCCTCTCGGATAAGCCCTGTGCTTTAGACGCTTTGGTTGCAATAAAGTTCAGAATTTTCTTTTATCTAAGATTGTTTCTCTCCCTATATGTACATAGTAAGCACAAAGGAGATCTTTCAGCGCTCTATACCTTATGGCAATCAATGATAAATCTTTTAGCACTCTGTCTAGTCGAGTTTCTACTCTTTGCAAAGCCTGAACAACGGCAGCAAATACGCAAGTATTTCCTACTGGCTTTCGGTTTGCTCACATTGAACCTAGCCCTGCTATTCCATTATCATTTTTTCGACCAGCAATCACTCGCAGGACTACGTGTAACGACAGTACCATACACCATTCTCTTGATTGTTATGGTTATCGGTGCCGCCTTACAATTCTCATCAGGCATCCTGCTCTTCATGATGGAACGTAAAAGAACCCGTCCTTTTCAATGAAAGGACGGGCCAGTTCTTCGTATCATGGGTTTACCAGCGAGTTTCGACATTTACCGGCGACTTCACGGACTTTACCAGCGACTCTCGACATTTACCGGCTACTCCCCTCGCCCAACTCAGCCTTCGCCAAATAAAACGCACCTTTAATCGCCGACAACCCTTCAATACCAGGTGTGACAATATAATCAGCAATCTGATCTTCTAGCTGCGGGAAAGCCAAGTAATGATTATTCATCGCTTGCAGATGTTTGTAAATCACGGGCAACACTTGTCTTTGCTTCATCACGCCACCACCTAAAATAATTCTTTCGGGTGATAGCGTTAGAATATACGTCATTAACGCTTGCGCTATATAATAGCCTTCGATTTCCCACACTTCAGTCCGCTCTTTCAGCAACACGGCTTTTTCATTCCATCTCTTTTCAATCGCTGGTCCAGCAGCCAATCCCTCTAAACAATCTTGGTGGAATGGACAAACCCCCTCAAAAGAGTCTTCAGGATGCCTTCTAACCATGATATGCCCCATCTCAGGGTGACTGATTCCTTGCAGCATCTTGCCATTATTCACCGCGCCCACGCCGATTCCCGTTCCAACTGTCATATAAATACAACTGTCGACATCTTGGGCTGCCCCAAACTTCGCCTCTCCCAACGCCGCAATATTGACATCTGTATCGAACACCATCGGAACATCCAAGTGCTCTTTTAACGATGATAGGATATTAAAATGCTGCCACGCTACTTTAGGTGTCGTTGTAATGCAGCCGTAATTCGTAGAGTTTGGGTTAATATCAGCCGGACCAAATGCCCCCACACCTAGCGCTTGAATATCAAATCGTTGAAAGAATCCCTGTACTTTCTTCATTGTCTCCACAGGGGTTGTTGTTGGAATTTCAATTTGCTCAATCACATTGAAACCCATATCCCCCACGGCACAGACAAACTTTGTTCCACCTGCTTCAATTGCACCTAGCAAGATAAATTCTCCTCTCTACTACGTATCATGAGTGGGATGCTGAAATATAGCTATTTGTTAGCTCGATAGCTCCGCCTGATGCGAATAAGACAATTTCTTCACAGACCTTATCCGGATAAATCAAGCTCGTTACAGCATAAGCACCCTCATTCAAGAATATTTCAATAGAAGAAGAATCTACAATAATACGCAATTTCACCTGATTTGTAGCCTGCAAATTCAACTCTTGACGATTCGAAAAGTTTTCCGAGAATGTGATCTCTCCCGAATACTTTCGATCCAACGTGACACGATTTGTCTCTGTGTCTATCGTAAGCACCGTTTTTTGACTTTCCGTATGAGATACCACGACACCGAATTGCTTCGCGTCATGATTATCAATCGCTAAAACAATCTCCACACTCGACCTATCGACAGCAAATGTTTTTCGCTCTTCACTGTTGATCAATACATCATCAATTTCAACAACTTTCGTAAAGTATGGATCTAGCTCCTTAACAGGATTTTGAACGACCAGCAACTGATCTCCAACATGTTGTAGCGCTAACGTTCTCGGTAGCGTCATCTGACTTCTCCAACCCTCAGTTGGTACTTCGTTGGCATAGCGCCAATTACTCATCCAGCCCAGATAGATTCTTCGACCATCCTCCGAAGGAATATCTGAAAAACTCACTCCAGCGTAATTGTCTTTACCAAAGTCTAGCCACTGAATCTCTTGGTTGTCAGCTGTAAAAGTAGAGCCATCAAAAGAACCTATAAAGTATTGCGTTCTTGAACCACTATCAAATTGAGGGTTGTCCCCAATACTGACCAACAATACCCACTTCTTCTTTTCACTATTGTCCACGGCTAATTCAAATAGATCAGGACATTCCCAAACGCCGTCATGAGAACCAATATTATCGCCAAACTCGCTTTCAAACTGCCAGTCTATTAAATTCAGTGACGAGTAAAAAGTTACCGTTTGTCCTGTTGCTAACGTCATCAGCCACTTTTTCGTTTCCGCATGCCAAAATACTTTCGGATCCCTAAAATCTACTTTTGTTGGGTGCCCGAGTACAGGATTCCCTTCGTACTTCGTCCACGTTCGCCCCTGGTCATGACTATAAGCAAGACTTTGGGTTTGAATGGCCGGCGTTCCATCAGCCTTATCCAAATGATGCGTAAAAATCGCTACAATTCCTGGCTCATCCGGGAAAAAACCTGATGTATTATGCCAATCGACTACGGCACTTCCTGAAAAAATGGTCCCTAGTTCATCTGGATATAACGCAATCGGAAGCTCCTGCCAGTCAATCATATCCTTGCTGACAGCATGGCCCCAATGCATAGGGCCCCATACGCTGTCATTTGGATTATGCTGAAAGAATAAATGATATTCACCTTTAAAATAAACCATTCCGTTCGGATCATTCATCCAATTTTTCTGTGGTGCAAAGTGTAAGGTTGGTCTATACTTCTCAAGATTATTAGTAGTCAATCACTATTTCCTCCTCTGTTAGTTTGAATTTCGGTCATAACCATCTTGTTTAATTTGTAGCCATGTAGGGAACTTCAATCGATCTAGCTCTGCTAAATACTCATCCCACTCGTCTTCAGCTTTTCCAGTTTTAATCCACTCTGCTCGCTTTCTGTGGACATAAGCGAATAAATCTGCTTCGATCGTCGATAGTTCTTTTAACTCATCAAGAGAGAAAAATACTTTTGGATATATATTGTCGGCATACATATGTGGCGACATGACTTCCTTCATTAAATTCAGTCTGCCTACTGCATCATCTGGTTTTGTCGTAACAGTGCCATAGTATCCATCGAGAATAGCTAATGGTCCGCCAATATTTGTTTTTTGTCTTAGCTCGCCAGGTGCAGTTCCTTCCAATGGAAGATGTTTTAGCATATTGGCACTTTCGTCAAACTCAAAGATATTTTGTTGCTCTGTATCGCCATAAGTGCCCCAGTTATTTTGCACAGATTGCACTGGATCATAAAGTTGGTCAATCCATTTGGCCGTTAACTCCAAGTTTTTATTGGCACTTGTAATAACCATTCTGCCTCGGTCAAAGCCCATTCCGTTTGTACGTGCAACATGGACATTGCCTTCAGCATCAGCGAGTGGGGGCATTAGCTCATATTTATCGTTATCGCCACTAATATTAGCTTTATCCCATGTGAAATATAGACCGAACTTCTCGTCTTTCCCTTTAGCCACATACGTATTGAAGTCTTGTTCGAAAGCTTCTTCATCAATTAAGTTATTTTTATAGAGGTCAGCAAAATACATCATGGCATCACGATAGCCTTCTTCAGCTGCGGTAAAAACGACTTCACCTTCATTGGAAACGACTGTATGATCCCAGTTATCACCCAAGCCAAATGGATTGAACAAAAACGCAAGATCCTCCCCACCTTTGTTAATGATGAAAGAAAGTGGGATTTCGTCTGCTTGACCATTGCCGTTTGGATCGTCACTTTTGAAGGCTAGCAACACTTCTTTTAGCTCTTCTGCATTGGTTGGCATGTCCAATCCCAAATTGTTCAGCCACTCCACGTTAATCCATGGGAATGTATCAATGGAGTGAATACTTTCTTTCCCTTCGCCCAATTCCTCAATCCATGGAAAAGCATAAATATGACCGTCTGCTGTCGTAATCATAGATTTGTATTCCGGTCTTTCCTCCAATACTTTTTTAAAGTTAGGCATGTACTGGTCGATGAGATCTTCCACAGGAATAATCGTGCCATCCTTCCCTAACTTTTGAAGATCATAGTCACTATAGGCAGCATCTAAAATTGCATCTGGTAAATCACCACTCGCAACCGTCAAGTTTCTCTTTTCAATAAACGAATCACTCGTATAGTTTTTCCATTCAATATTGACACCCGTTTTTTCCGCTAATCGTTTGTAAATTAACTTGTCATTCGGATCTGTCGGTGCTAAAGGTGAGCTTTGTGTCATGAATTTTAAGCTTACTGCTTCTTCCAATGGAAATGTGACATCTTTCAGCTCATATTCTTCAGATGACGTACCACTATCCTTGCTACATCCCGCAAATAATAACCCCGTAACGAGTAAAGCTGCTAGTGCTTTGTTGCTCTTCTTCATACTAAAACCCCCATTTTTTTATTTTATTGAACCAACCATTACGCCTTTTTCAAAATACTTCTGGAAGAAAGGATACATAATGATTAGAGGTAAACTAGAAAGAATAATAGATGAGTATTTAATCATTTCCGACATCTTTTTCAACTCTGCCATGGCAAGCTGGTCGCCAAT
Organism: Sporosarcina sp. YIM B06819; assembly: GCF_033485175.1. Classification (NCBI taxonomy): domain Bacteria; kingdom Bacillati; phylum Bacillota; class Bacilli; order Caryophanales; family Caryophanaceae; genus Sporosarcina; species Sporosarcina sp. YIM B06819. Next base: position 14,866 of record NZ_JAWLIQ010000011.1, read on the forward strand.
CATTCCTGGCTGCACCTCATTTTGAATAAGTATAGAACGTAATACTAATTGCAATGGATGCAATTTAGCATCCTCTAAGTAAATCATGGCGTCAAAATAAGAATTCCATTGCCCTACAAAGGCATATAAGGCAAGAACAAAAATAATCGGTTTAGATAGCGGTAAAATAATCTTGAAGAATATAAGTAAATCAGATGCCCCATCGATTTTTGCCGCTTCTTGGAGTTCCTTAGGAATGGCTTTGAAATACGTTCTAGCTAAAATAATATTCCAGACACTAATCGCACCTGGCAAAATAATAGCCCATATGCTATTTAACATCCCTAGATCCTTGACCACTAAATACGTAGGGATTAAACCACCACTGAAAAACATCGTGATGAGGAAGAAGATCATAATGACTTTCGTACCTCTAAAGCCCTCAACCGATAATGGATAAGCAGCTAGTACGGAAACAATAACTGTCGACAATGCAAATCCAACTGAATACAGAATCGAGTAAAAGAACCCTCTAATAATCGCTTCGTTTTGCAAAATTTTTACATAGCCTTGCACACTCCAATCGTCCGGATTGAACGATATGCCTTTGCTTAGCAAGACGTTAGGTTCTAAAAACGAAGCTAACAGCACATAGAGCAATGGCAACAGAATAATCAACGTCGCAATAATGAGGACATACTTATTTATCATGAGCAGAAATCGATCTTTTTTCGAATAATTCATATCTCTACCTTGTCCCCCTTTTAATAAAGACCTTCACCTTCATTAAGTTTTTTAACCACGTAGTTCACAAAAATAAGCAAAATCACATTGATAATGGAGTTAAATAATCCGACTGCCGATGAGTACGCATAGTCTCCGGCTTGTAGCCCCACTTTGTAAACATAGGTTGCAATAATTTCAGACGTTGGAATATTCATGGCGGTTTGCATCAAATAGGCTTTCTCAAATCCAATGCCCATGATTCCACCTGCCGCAAGAATAAATAGAACAGCCATCATCGGTTTTAATGTTGGAAGATCGATATGCTTTACTCTTTGCAACAATGATGCTCCGTCAATGGTTGCTGCATCATGTAGCTGAGGATCCACATTAGAAAGCGCTGCCACATAAATGATGGAAGCCCAACCTGCACCTTGCCAAATACCCGAAAGAATATAGATGGATACAAATGCATCTGGATCAGACATGAACGAAATCGGCTTGTCCATGAAAAACGATAAAATCGCATTAATGGGTCCTGTTGGTGATAAGAAGATAAACAGCATCCCTGTAATGACAACAACCGAGATAAAATTCGGTGCATACAGAACTAGTTGAATATTTTTTTTAATGGATGCTCGTTTCACCTGATTTAACATTAATGCTAGAATAATCGGTACCGGAAATCCTAACACCAGGCCATAAACACTTAATTTAAGCGTATTCATGAAAATGTCTCCAAAGTTGGGGGACGTTAAAAACTTTGTAAAATGCTCGAATCCTACCCAATCACTTCCCCATATGCCTTTCATAGGACTAAAATCTTTAAAAGCAATAATAGACCCGTACATCGGAATATACTTAAAGATAATTGTTAAAATAATCGCAGGGGCTAAAAATAAATACAGCGTGTAATTTTGAATCATATACCGTAACAAACTTTGTTTCTTATGAGGTACGTTTGTTTTTGTATCAGTGGTCATTTCTATGCATAGCCCCCTTAAATGTTTTTCGATTTGTGAGTTAATAATATGTCAACCGCTTTCATATGTCAACCGCTTGACATAAAATAAATTTTAAAAACCTAATCTTATGAAAATTAGGTTGTCTCATTGATTAACAACTGAACAGGCAACGCTGTTTCATAGGGGCCTGTAAGTTCAGAATTATCGATCATATCCATCAATTTTTCCACAGATGTTTTAGCAATTTCCTCAATCGGTTGTTTAATCGTCGTGAGCTGAGGTAAAAAGCTTCTCGTCGTTTTCGTTCCATCATAGCCAATGACCTTTAATTGCTCCGGAACCCGAATATTCAATTCCCTAGCTACTTGCAAACAGGCAGCCGCCATTAAATCATCACTGGCAAAAATACCATCTGTTTCAGGACGTTCGACTAAAATTTTTCTGATTGATAATACAATATCCTCATCATCAAACTGTATCTCATATGTAATGGGGTTTTCGACCAGATCCTCATAGGCTTTTCTTCTATATTGTGCAGGTGTTTCTAATTCAAGAGGACCGTTAATATGAATAATTGAACGACAGCCACGATCAATTAAATGCTGAACCGCCAATTTGCCACCCATGTAATTATCAGAACCCACTACGGGTATTGTAGGTGCCAAGTAATGGTCAATCGCAACAATTGGAAGCTTTGGATACTTATAAGTATCGATTCCCCGGTTATATGAACAGACAATGATACCATCTACTTGATGTCGAATCAGCATCGTCGAATATGCTTTCTCTTTTTCAAGTTGCCCTGAACTATTGCAAAGAATAATTTTATAACCTAAAGAAGAGCAGATATTCTCAATATACAACGATAATTCACCAAAAAAAGGATTACTAACCGTCGGGACGATTAGTCCAATAAAATTCGTTCTCTTTTTGAACAGAGACCTAGCAACGTCATTGGGGTAGTAATTCAATTCTTTGATCGCATTTTGCACTTTTTCTTTCGTCTGTTCACTAATATACCCTCTATTATTCAACACTCGAGATACTGTAGTTGGAGATACGCCTGCTACCTTCGCAACATCTTCTAATTTCACTTTCATAATGTGTCTCCTTAATAAAGTATTTTTATTCCCAATATTAATTACATCTTAGCATATACCACTAGCTGATTACTTGCTAAAGAAGGCTTATAGGGCAGGAATGTCTATAATCGAAAGCGTATTCCTAGGTGATAATGATGTCCTTTAGACCTGATGAAATGAATGGCGACCATTTCTGCAACTTGTTCCCCAACCATATAATATAAAACTTGCACCCAATCCACATCCTGCATATTAGAATAAACAATGTCATCAAGAACAAATATATCCGCTTCAGCGTTTCCCAGGAAATCTTTTGGTGTTGGGTTCCCTATTACTGTGTTAATTTCTATCCAAACTTTCTGCGGCTTTTCTCCTGATACATCATCATTTGAACACCTCGGCAGTGTAAGTCTCATGAACACCATTACCGCCATTAGCCATCTATTCACACATATCCCTCCATGTAGAATAGACAATATGAATTAAGGAGCTGAAATCATAGATCATACATTTTGATAGGTGAACAGTACATTAATGGTTTGTTAAAATCGCCGTAGCAAAAAGATCTATTTAAAAAGACCGCAACGATGTGAGTGCATCGATACGGTACTTATACTAACTGGTTCCGAAAAGGGATCAGTGTCCTAGGATGAAATAATCTACCCGGAGCGTTCAACTCAAGGGTGGATTATTTCTTTTGTGATACGGAATATACCGTGACAGGTACAAGAATCGGGATGCTGTCCCCCTTGAAAACCCTATTCTATTATTCTCCCATTAAACCAAACACGTGTTCTTAGCAACAAAACAAGATGATTAAATGAATGCCTATTACTGTAAACTGACTTTCTTCCTCTTCAAAAACCCAAACTTCGTTTCAGATATAACAATTGCCACAAGAATCAGCACTGCACCAATAATCATTTTCGCCGTCATCACTTCACTTAAAATCACAACCGAAAAGGCCATACCCCACAAGGCTTCTGTCGATAAAATGATCGCCGCTTTAGTTTCTGTAATATATTTTTGAGCCACGGTTTGCAATAAGTAGGCTATCGTTGTCGAGAATAATCCCAAGTAAAGGAGTGGCAATAGCCCTTCCGTTTCCATTGAAAACGACGTTTCTCCTTTGAAGATGACAACCATCCAGCTAATCACTGCTGCCACTGCCATTTGAACGATTGTCAGCAGAACGGCATCCTCGTCTTTAACAAATTTGGCTGTGTAAAAAATATGGAACGCAAATCCAACCGCGCAACATAAAGTCAACAAATCACCGACATTCACTTCCGCCGATAATTTAAGCGATAACACTGCCACGCCAACCAAAGCAATCACTGCCCCACTCATTTCAAATAAATCGATTTTTCTCTTGTACAATAAAAAGCCGATGAAAGGAACGATGACGACATTGACTGCAGTTAAAAACGCATTTTTAGAAGGGGTCGTATATTGCAATCCTACTGTTTGAAGCACAAAAGCCACATACAAAAATAGTCCTAATATCGTTCCTTTCACAAGCGTACTTTTCTTAATATCCTTCAACTTTTTATTAAATAAAGCACATAAAATGAGTACGCCGATTAAAAATCTTCCTGCTAAAAGCTGATATGGCGTGTAATGTTCCAATGACATTGCACTGGCTACAAATCCACTTCCCCAAATGATTGCTGTAATAATGAGTCCTATTTCGCCGATATATTTCCGCATAATCCACCGCCATTTTCTTAATAATCCTATTATAGCGGATTATTAAGTTCTGCGAGGATTTCTTTTACAGTTCCCATTGTCGTCAAATGCGCACTTTCCTCATTCCACGATCGACACATATCCCGGCTTCTAAATAATATCCTTCCCTTGCTCTGACAAATTCCAATCGATAAATTCAGCAACATGCGGATTTTCATGTTTTATTCACTTGAAAGGATGATTGCTAAACATATTCCAAATTAGCAGAACATAAAAAAAGATCCACCTCGGATCTTTTTTCATTACAATATGTCACAAACCCGTCCAACCTGTCCGTCTTCAAGGCGTACTTTAATGCCATGTGGGTGAAAGCTTGAGTTGGTCAATAAATCCTTCACGACACCCTCGGTTTTCACACCTGTTCGTTGGTCTTTCTTTAAAATGACCGCTACTTTTAAACCTGGTTTAACATCTGCACGATTTTGTCCGTTCATTGAGTAATCTTCCCTTCTTTTTGATGCATCCACTCGTTATCCACTTATTAGCTCTAGTCTAACATAAAGAGGGTGAGGTTATTGTACAATAGACTCAACACAATTTTACTAATTCGGCAGGTCTATATTAATAGAAGACTGGGGGTTTAAAGCAATGAAAAAAAGATTAATAATGGCTCTTATTTTCATTTTAGCAATAGGTGGTTTTACTCTTTATAAAATTTATAATGACAATGTAATTCATCAATCCAAAAGTATAGCTTCCGCAGTAATGTTCGAAAGTATTGACGACCTGGCTAATTCTTCCGACTTAGTTATAAAGGGAATAATTTCTGAAGGTTTCACAGAATTAGATAGACAGCTTACAGATAAACTAACCACAGAACATATTTATAAATTTATCGTAACAGAAGTAGTAACTAATAATTCCAGTGATGAAATTATTATTGGAGATGAACTTACTATTAGTCGATCCATCTCGTTTAAACAAGGAAGCTCTACGTACAACTTATTGGAAGGTAGCTCTGAAAACCTCGAAACGGGGAATTATTTATTATTCTTAAATCAAAACCCACTAGACAAAACTCAATACACAATCGTGTCTCCTAATCATCTTTATAAAGAAATGAGAAAGAGTAAATATAGAAACCTTATTGGTGGAACAGCAATAAATGAAATTGGGGAGAGTGAAATCTCTAATTTAAAGGAATTGACCAGATAACTAAAAAAACAACCTCCCCTTTGGAAGGTTGTTTTAAAAATTGTCAATATCGCAACGACTAGCATGGCAAACATAAAAGTTACCATTCTATATTTCATTCCAAAACCAAACTCCCCACAAACGCATCCATCCGCTGTTCCATCATCTCATCCGTCAACCCCGTCACACCAAAAGCCTCCCAGCCACTATAAACAGTAGGCGGCCCGTCTAAGAAATCGAATGCCGAGACAATATCCCAATACAAATCGTAGGTAAATGAAGAGCCTGCATGCTTTTTATAGGCTTCCAAAAATAAATCTGCGACCTCCACGCTATACAGTAACGCCAAATTCACTCGGCAATGCCCCACATCAATTCCCGCTGGTCCAATGCAAGCATTTGGCCAATCGACGACGCCACTCACTTCATCACCCAACCACAATACATTCGCGGGATGAAAATCGCGGTGAATGAACGTTTCACGGAATGCTGGCATCTTTCCCTGTAATCGTTCAAACGCCGACTGCCATACAGCTGATTTCTTTGTCCATTCTGGGAGTTGGACTGCATCCCGATGCGTATAGGAAGCATATTTCCAAGAGAAATCATCCGCTTCCACACGATGAATCATTGCTAGTATTTTCGCCAATCCATCGGTCCACTTCACAAAATCACTCGGTAAAAGTTCAACCTGCCCACCAACTTTCGTCATCAGAATAGACGGCAACCCACTTGCCTCGCCTGTTTCATCAAACGCAATGAGCAATGGCGCTGGAAGCCCGCTCGCCGAGGCTTTCCGGAGACTCGCCGCCTCATGCTGGACAAGATCAGGTTCCTCCATAAGCCATTCGGCATTGTCGAACTGGCGTAACACGACTGTTGATGTTTCAGATACCACTTCATGAAGAATAGAAGATGTACTGCCCGGCAGTCGTTTCATAGACTGAACTGCAATGCCAATTTCTTGCTGTATCCAACAATTCACTTCGTTAATTGTCATTATCTCATCTCACTTACCACGAAATAGCATTTTTGCGCGGGTAGAGACTGCTTTTGCGCGCACGGCCGCCGCCCAAAATCACTCACTTCGATACATCACTTCCCCCGCAACAACCGTCATCACAACGCTTGCCCCAACAATCTCTTCCACATCCACCACAAATAAATCCCTATCCAGCACAGTAAAATCAGCGTCAAACCCCACTGCTAACTTCCCTCGCACATCCTTCTTACCAATAGTCCCCGCACTTCCCGTTGTAAACAAGCCAACCGCCTCAAAGCGGCTCAGCTTTTCATCCGCCAAATAGCCCGCGTGCGTTTCACCTGGTTTCCGACGTGCCACGGCCGCATAAATACCAAGCAATGGATCTACCTCTTCAATCGGAGCATCCGATCCACCACCACAAATAAACCCGCGATCGAGCAGCTTTTTCCATGCATACGCCCAATCAAGACGGTCCTCGCCTAATCGATCCATCACCCACGGAAAATCCGACGACACAAACACAGGCTGTAAATCCAGGATAACCGGCAACTGCGCCATACGTTCCACCAAATCATCACGCAACACATTGACATGAATCAAGCGATCGCGTTTCCCTTCAGGCACAGGATGTTTTTCAATAGCATCCAATGCTTTTTCCACAGCAGCATCCCCGATGACATGGACAGCAATCGCCTGACCATATTTCCGTGCCATTGCCACAAGTGCATCGATTTCTTCATCAGTCACTACCGTCATACCCGATGTTTCAGGTGTATCCGCATACGGCGCACTCAGCAATGCCGTTTTTCCACCAAGCGCTCCGTCGATGAAAAACTTCATTTCACCCGGCTCAATCCATGGCTCACTATACGTCGCCTTTTCTTCCATCAACTGCTTGAAAACAGTAGATCTCCGGAGCAAATGCGCACGGAATTTCTTCTCCGGACCAATAACATTTTTGAACGCTTGCAAAGGATTGCTGTAATCGCCGTAATAACCAAGATCATCTGTCACTCCCCCCGTTAAACCAAATGACAGTAAATCATCAACTGATTTTCGTAAAGCACGCGTCAATGATTGTTCGGTCGGCTCTGGAATGAGTGCCAGCACCGCATCCATAGCACCTTCCTTCAGAAACCCTGTAGGCTCACCATTTTCATCCCGCACAATGACACCATCTACCGGGTCTAGCGTATCTTTCGTAATGCCCGCAAGCTCCAGCGCTTTGGAATTCGCCAATACCGCGTGTCGACATGCCCGTTTCAACACCATCGGCGAAACCGTCACCTGATCCAATTCCTGACGCGTAAAAATCTTTTTATCAGGGAAATTATTTTCATTCCACCCTTCCCCCATAAACCACTCGTCCGCCGCTAATCCCTCGTGTGCTCCCAGTAACATGTCCATCATCTGTTCAGCAGACGCTGCTTTGGATAAATCCAGACTCAGCAACTTCTCACCATGACCAATCATATGCATATGACTATCGATGAATCCGGGATACAACACTGCCCCGTTTAAATCGATTGCCTCATCAGCTTGCCCCTTCAACGCTTCATACGTTCCAATCGCAATGATCTTGCCATCTTCCGTCAGCAACGCTTCTACTTGGTCGCCTTCCTGTTGCATCGTATACATCTTACCGTTATGCCATACTGTTTTCATCCCAAATCCCCCTATCTCTACTGCTATTGTAAACTTTCAGACAATTTTCTGCTACAATGAAAGTGAATCATAGGGAGGTATATAATTATGCGATTAACCGTTTACCTAGCAGGAGAAATTCACAGTTCATGGCGTGAAGAAGTGAAACTGAAAATAGCAGCACTCAACTTACCAATCGACTTCGTGGGGCCAATGGAAGATCATGACCGTTCCGACAATATTGGTGAAGAAATTTTAGGCAAGCAGCCTAGTGCCATTTTCAAAGATGCCGCAGCATCCAACTTCAATAATTTGCGTACAGAGGTTTTAATGAAGAAAGCCGATATCGTCATCGCCCTATTCGGCGAACAATATAAACAATGGAATACCGCAATGGATGCCAGCGCGGCCGTTGCATTCGGCAAACCACTCATCCTCATTCGAAGCGAAGCACATCACCACGCACTGAAAGAACTATCCCGCAAAGCCCACGCCACCGTCGAAACCGTCGACCAAGCCATAAAGGCATTGCACTATATTTTTGAATAAAATCGGAAGGACCTCACTTTAACGAGGTCCTTTTGTCATTTACAAACTCTTAACATTCCCTTCATACTCCCTCAACATTCCAAAGCTATGATAAGTAAAGCAAGCGCACTTACAACAATAAGTTCGACTAAATAGAGCTCCAACATCAATGAGGAGGATACTCATGACCTTACAATTAGAGCGTACAAAGGATGTAAAACTTCACGTTATGGAAAATACAAAATGGCACAAACCCGTCTACGAAACGAATGGCTTGAACCTGTGGTATGGATCATCCCATGCACTTAAAAATATAGATCTTTCTATCAATGAAAAAGAAGTGACCGCCATCATCGGCCCTTCAGGCTGTGGGAAATCCACATATTTAAAAACATTGAACCGAATGGTAGAACTTGTACCTGACGTCACGATTTCAGGCAACTTAACTTTCCAAGGTAACAACATTCTTGGCAAAGCAATGCCTGTTGAATTGCTACGCTCGAAAGTCGGCATGGTGTTCCAAAAGCCGAATCCATTCCCGAAATCCATTTATGAAAACGTGGCTTTCGGTCCAAAAATTCACGGCATCCGCAACAAAGCAATGCTCGACATGGTCGTTGAAGACAGCTTACGCAAAGCCGCTCTGTGGGATGAAGTGAAAGATCGTCTGCACAAAAGCGCCTACGGACTTTCCGGCGGGCAGCAACAACGTCTCTGTATCGCCCGTTGCCTTGCAGTCGACCCCGAAGTCATTCTAATGGATGAACCAACATCGGCTCTCGATCCTGTCTCGACACATAAAGTCGAAGAACTCATTGCCGCCATTAAAAACGACGTCACCATCGCCATCGTCACGCACAACATGCAACAAGCTGCCCGTATCTCAGATCGCACCGCCTTTTTCCTCAATGGCGAAATCGTCGAATGTGATCGCACGGCCACCATCTTCAACAACCCAGCCGATCCATTAACAAACGACTACATTAACGGCCGTTTCGGGTAATTATTTCTATCCATAATAATTGAACTGACGAACATGTTAACTACAATCCAGCGAAGGCGCCTTACAGGGGTAGCTGAAGCGATAAGACTGACAGTGATCTTCTGTCTGGCTTATCGCGGGAAGCATCCCCTAGCGCCAAGCGAATTTCAAAGTAATATTTAATACAAGTCATCCTGCTTTCCCCAGGATGACTTTTTTAATTAATAAAATTTAATGTTTACAAATCATTTACACTTTCATCATACTCACTTTACATTCACCCCTTATACTAACAATTGAAAGAGCAAATCTTTCACAAAAAATCCGTTTTGGGAGGACAATTAACATGTCATTTAAAAAGTATCTTTTGTTCCTAGTAGTGGCTGCACTTGCAGTACTCACAGCAGCATGTGGGACGGATTCAGAGCAAGAAGACAAAGGCAATGCAAAAGCAGCAGCAAATTTAGAAGGTAGCGTAACCATCGATGGATCTGGAACGGTCTACCCGTTAATGGCTAAAATCGCTGAAGAATATATGGTCAATGAACAAGAAAATGTATCGGTTGAAGTAAGCCGCGCGGGAACAAGCGCTGGCTTCAAGAAGTTCTTAATCGACAATGGAACAGACTTCAACGATGCTTCCCGTCAAATCAAAGAAGAAGAAACAGCCGAAGCAGATAAGCTTGGTATGGAAGTCAAAGAATTGAAAGTAGCATTGGACGGCTTAACATTCGTCATTAACAAAGACAATGACTGGGCGACTGAAATGACACCAGAACAACTCATCAGCATCTTTAAAGCTGATGGCGCAGTCGAAAAATGGTCTGACATCAACCCAGCTTGGCCTGCAGAAGCTATCAAACCAATGGGGCCAAACGAAAACCATGGTACGTATGAGTTCTTCTACGAAAAAATACTTGATAAACAAGATTTAGTGAGTACTGTCAATCTTCAACAAGATTATTCAACACTTGTAAACTTAGTATCTGAAGACAAAAATGGGATTGCATTCTTCGGATTCGGTTACTACGTCAGCAACCAAGATAAGTTGGGTGCAGTAGATGTAGACTTCGGGAACGGTCCCGTTGAACCGTCCCTTGAAACAATCTCAGAAGATGGCGACTATGCCGGCTTCACACGTCCAGTCTTCACGTACTTGAATGTAAAAAATGCTAAAGACAAGCCACAAGTGCTAGACTACGCAATCTATGCCATGAACAATGTCAATAAGTTTGCAGGCGAAACAGGCTTCGCACCGATTCCTGAAGCAGAAGCAAAAGCCAACGTCGATTTCTTAAACGGCTTAAAATAATACACCAAAAGAAGAAGGGCGCTAGTACTATACCAGCCTCCTTCTTCTTATCACTTATACGCGGTAGAAGGAGTGCTTTGCACAATGCCCACAAACAACAATGAGCTTAACATCCGAGAATTAATGGAACAAAAAAGACAATCGAGAAATTTCAAAGACCTGTTCGAAAAATCGATTCCCTTCTTTCTTTTATTAATCGCATCCATATCGATTTTAACAACGATCGGGATTATCTATACATTACTATCTGAAACGATTGAGTTTTTCAAACGTGTACCATTTGTCGACTTTTTCACGGGTACTGTACTTAAACCGTTAAGCCAGACGCCTGAATTTGGCGTGCTTCCCCTCATCATGGGAACCATCACATCATCACTTATCGCCATGGTTGTTGCTGTACCTGTCGGCCTAATGACAGCCATCTATTTAAGTGAATACGCATCAGATCGTGTAAGAAAAGTTGTTAAACCACTTTTAGAAATTCTGGCGGGTATCCCGACGATTGTCTATGGTTTCTTTGCCTTCACTTTCGTCACACCCCTATTGCGTGAATTAATTCCCAGCCTACAAGCAACAAATATATTAAGTCCTGGTATCGTCATGGGCGTTATGATTATTCCGATGATCGCTTCCTTATCAGAAGATGCGATGAGCTCCGTTCCGCAAGCAATGCGTGAAGGTGCACTTGGATTAGGTTCTACTAAGCTAGAAGTGACAAGAAAAGTCGTCATTCCTGCCGCCTTATCAGGTATCATTGCCTCCTTCGTACTAGGTATATCACGGGCCATTGGTGAAACAATGATTGTCACCATTGCAAGTGGCAGTACGAAAAACTTCACGTTTGACATCACACAGTCTATGCAAACGATGACTGCTTATATCGTTGAAGTAACTGGCGGAGATGCGGCTGCTGGGTCGACTGTTTACTATAGTCTTTACGCAGTTGCCATGACACTCTTTGTCTTTACATTACTGATGAATGTCATTGCAAGAGCCGTTTCTCGTAAATTTAGGGAGGAATATTAACATGGAGCAAGTGAATTACGGCGGCACTATACGGAGAATGAATGCTAGAATACTACTGAATAATGTGGCTAAATTCATCTTTCTATTATCCACACTCTTTGGTCTCGTTGTCCTGTCCATCTTACTCTATCGTGTCGTATCCCAAGGGATTGGCTGGATCAATATGGATTTCCTCACTGGAAAACTATCTACACGACCTGAACGTGCCGGCATTATGGGTGCTATTCTCGGTACGGCCTGGTTAATGTTCGTCGTTGTCCCTGTCACGCTATTCTTAGGCGTTGGAACAGCACTTTACTTGGAACTGTACGCGAAAAAAGGGCGACTACAGGGATTCATTCAAACAAATATTGCAAACTTAGCAGGCGTTCCATCCATTGTTTACGGGATTTTAGGCTTAACCGTTTTCGTCAGAGCCCTACATTTCGGCAATATTGTACTTGCAGGCGGTTTAACAATGGCGCTGCTCATTTTGCCAATCGTCATTGTTGCTAGTCAAGAAGCCATTCGTGCGGTACCCAACCATTTAAGCGAAGCTTCTTACGGTATGGGCGCTACGAAGTGGCAAACGATTAAAACAGTCATCTTGCCTGTTGCACTACCTGGCATCCTAACAGGTGCCATTCTTTCACTATCACGAGCAATCGGCGAAACAGCACCATTAGTCGTTATCGGAATTCCTGCGTTATTACTACCTTTCCCAGGAGGCATTTTCGATCGCTTTACCGTACTACCGATGCAAATCTATTATTGGACACTCGATTCCTCACTCGTTGCGGAATATGCGAACCTAGCAGCTGCAACAATCATCGTCCTACTCGTTGCTTTGCTTATCCTAAATTCGACAGCTATCGTTATACGAAATAAATTTCAAAAAAGATATTGAATTCAATGTATACTGGAATGCACTAATCCCACTGAACTCGGTGTGGTTAGTGCATTTTTATTCCATTGAACGTGCCAGTTGCTGCCCCAATTCGCGGAAGGACACGAATGGTGTCAGTAACTGGACACCGGAGTGGTATGGGTATTTTTTAGCGCTTCGAGCGCCTACCTCACTAACAAAAAAAACGAAGATGCCCTCATTCCCGGCATCTTCGATCTATAATTTGTCTATTATTCCAGTCCCATCTCTACCCGAACAACATCCGCAATCCGTTCAACGAGACGTTCACAATTCTCTTCCGTTGACGCTTCTACCATGACGCGGACAAGTGGCTCAGTACCAGAAGGACGAACGAGCACACGACCCTCTCCAGCCATTTCCTGTTCAGCTTCCGCAATGACTTCCGCCACTCGCACATTGTCTGTTACTGCATTTTTATCCGTTACGCGAATATTAACCAATCTTTGTGGATAAATCGTCATTTCACTGGCAAGATCAGATAATTTTCGTCCTGTGCGTTTCATTATATTAATGAGTTGCAAGCCTGTCAGTAGACCATCCCCCGTTGTATTATAATCAAGGAAAATAATATGGCCCGATTGTTCGCCACCTACATTATAATTATTTTTCCTCATTTCCTCTACAACATAACGATCACCGACAGCTGTTGCTACACTTTTAATATCATATTTTTCAAGTGCTTTGTAAAAGCCCAAGTTACTCATGATTGTTGAAACAACTGTACTCGATTTCAATCGTCCTTCCGAGTGAAGATGACGGGCAATGATGTACATAATCTGATCGCCATCTACGACTTTACCGTTCTCATCGACCGCGATCAAACGATCGCCATCACCGTCAAATGCCAAGCCGATATGAGCACCTTTTTCAACAACGAATTTACCTAATTCCTCAGGATGAGTCGAGCCAACACCATTGTTGATGTTCAAGCCATTTGGTGAAGCCCCCATCGTTGACAGGTCTGCATCCAAATCTGCAAATAGATGTGTGGCTAATGGTGATGTCGCACCATGCGCACAGTCAAGTGCCACATGAATACCTGTGAATTCCTCATCGACTGTCTGTTTTAGGTATTGAATATATTTATGGCCGCCTTCAAAGTATTCAGTAATGGAGCCAACACCCGCGCCAGTTGGACGCGGTAATAGGTCTTCCTGTGCGTTTAACAGTTGCTCAATTTCCTCTTCCTGCTCATCCGTCAGTTTGTAGCCATCAGCACCGAAAAATTTGATGCCATTGTCTTCAACTGGATTATGCGAAGCTGAAATCATAACACCAGCCTGTGCATTCATGACCCGCGTTAAGTAAGCAACACCCGGTGTACTGATAACCCCAAGCGTCATCACTTCGATCCCTGTCGATAAAAGTCCCGCAATCAAGGCACTTTCAAGCATATGACCCGAGATACGTGTATCTCTACCGACAAGTACTTGTGACTTGCCTTGCGCTTCTTTCGTTAACACATGGCCACCCATTCTACCGAGCTTAAAAGCGAGCTCCGGCGTCAATTCCATATTTGCAACTCCACGGACACCATCTGTCCCGAAATACTTTGTCATTTCCATTCTCCCTTTCAATCCTGTACATTCAGTTGAATCCTCAGGCAAGTTCAATTTGCATCGTTACTTCACCATCTGAAAGTTTCCACCTTACATCCGGAGGACCTTCTACCGACACGAGAAGAACCTTTTCTCCCTCATCCATCGTCCCTGATGCATCGATGTAAACCATAAAATCAGATTGCTTTAACGCATCAATCACAGTTTGTTCTGCCGTAACAGTAAGCACAACTAAACCGTCTGTCGGTTTCATAAACGAACTATTGAATTTTTCATCAAGCCCTTTTACCACAATCGGGACATTTTGAAATTCTTTCGTTGCAATTTGCTCGCCATCAACCGGCATGTCCGGGTTGGTTTCTTCTATATCTACACTGACATCTGAATCTGAAACGGTATCAGACACAGTCGCCTCTATTTTCACTTTGATTTTATTCAAAGACATTTGTGAAACACCTTTTGGTTTTTTTAACTCAACATCCAACGTTCCTGGTCCCTTCACCTCAGACACATCCACATCAGCGCTGAATTCCGAAATGAGATCCAGCACTTTACGCGGTCCCGATAGACGAATCGTTTTCTCCTCTGCTGTAATCGAATCGATGGTGACATCCGCACTTGGTACGCCGCGCCCTTTCAATACGAGTGGTACTTCTTTATAATATTCAGCAACTTCAACTTTGACAGTTACCTGCTCTGGAACAATCGTCACATTCAGTTTCGTCAAGTCCCGATCGAGCACCCGGACTCTCGCCTTCTGTTCAAATGACTTATTAATGCCCTTTTCGCCTGTGACAGACGCTTTCACAAAACTAATCGCTTCAATGACACTCTTCGCACCAGTCACTTCGATGGTTTGCGGAATGACATCCATTTTCCCAACATGGAAATCCTCAGCCAACAAACGCTCATTTAACTCCGGATCCACTCGGAACGTCTGTGTAATTTTTTCTTCAATGACAACATCAATCGTTGCTGGATCTATTCGTACCCGCAACTTTTCGGAAATATTTTCAGACTTGATACGAACCGTATGTCGCCCCAACGGTAAATCTCTTAAATCCACCTTCAAGGTGAAATCTTTCAACAGCTTTGTCGACTGTACCATATTTGCCGGTCCATCAATCGTCATATCCACCTTTTCTGGTACACCTGTTACAACTAGATTTTCATTGTCATAAAAGACATCTACCGGAATGTCACGGATCACATCCTGCGCATCACCGACAGTATTATTCTCTACTGACATCTTGACAGATACGAACATAACGATTGCAAGAAACAAGGCTGTGAGTCGAAGAAACCATGGGGTATCCATTAATTTATCCATTTTTTCTCCTCCACTTCCAGATTGAATGATCAACCTGCTCGGGCGTTGAACCAAACCATACCCTACGTAACCGTGTTTCAAATTCCTCCATGCTCAAATTTCTGTCTAAATCCCCAGCTGCTGTAATACTAACAGCACCGGTTTCTTCTGACACTATCACCGTAATCGCATCTGTGACCTCACTCAGTCCAATCGCAGCTCTATGCCGCGTTCCAAGCTCTTTTGAAATAAACGAACTCTCTGACAAGGGCAAGTAGCATCCTGCCGCAGCAATCTGATTTTTTTGCAGAATTACTGCACCGTCATGAAGCGGTGTATTGGGGATAAAGATATTAATAAGTAGTTCAGATGTTATGTCTGCACGTAACGGGATACCCGTTTCAATATATTCACTTAAGCCGGTTTCTCGTTCAATTGAAATGAGTGCTCCAATACGACGCTTCGCCATATAGCTTACTGATTTCGTTATCGCTTCCATGAGCCGGTTTCTTTCTTCTTCTTCCTGTACATTCGTTCTAGCGAATAGACGCCCTCTACCCAGTTGTTCCAGTGCACGTCTAAGCTCAGGCTGGAAGATAATGACAATCACTAACACACCAAAAGGCAGTACTTGATCCAATAAAAATCGGAGCGTATCGAGACTGAATACATCTGTTAGAAAACGAACAATAATGATGACGAAAATCCCTTTTAACAACTGGACTGCTTTTGTTCCTTTAATAATCTTCATCAGTTGATAAAAAACAAACCAGACGAGTAACACATCCACTATATTAACGAGTGCCGCGACTGGACTTAAATCGATTAATTCTCCCCATTTGGGCATGTGCTTCGCCTACCTTCTTACACAATGTCATATGCGTATAAGTATATCATAATAGTACCGAACTACGCTCCCATCAAACATACCTCGGCGTGTTTGCGTCCAGATTTTGAATTGAGCCTGAGGCCTGCATGATGCAGGTCATGCAACCATTGCCGCAGGACGCGGCGAACTTAGGTTGCCTTCCTTAACTCTCTTCAAAATCTGTGACATCCGCCGGAGGCTTTAACAGGGAGGAATTGAAATTCATTCCTCCCTGTTAAGAGCAAGTAAAAACGACTGATTGCGCGCTTGTTAGCGGTTCGCATCAGTCGCTTTTTTTACTCTACAACCGGCTCCTCTTTTACCGAAGCTGGGAAAATGTCTGTTACTGTTTTCTTCATTTTATACCAAAGCCAATCAAATAATTTGTCAACCTCCTTAATTTGGCCTGTTACAATTGCGGTTGACGCCATGTATTTAGAACCTCGAATGACCGTGACATTACCGTCCACTTGTCCTTCAATTCGCAATGTGCCATTTTTAACAACGATGTCCCCTTTCACGGTTTCACCTTCCGGCACCAGTACCGTTTGCCCTTCAACAATGAGGTTAGGTTGCTTCGTTACTGAAAATTGCTGATCGTTGCCATAACTAGAAAAGAGCGAGGCACTCATCAGAATGACAAACATCGCAGCAGCCGCAAAAAATGGATGCTTGCGTAGCCAACGTTGGAAGCCTGCTTGGGACTTCTCCTTCGGCAAACGCGCCATGACGCCATTCACGAAGTTATTCGGTGCTTGTATTTGAACAGCGCTACCTATAAATGCAATAGACTCGGTTAGTCCATTCATGATTTCCTTACACTGCTGACAGCTTTCCAAATGCCTCTTCAATTCTCGTTCTTCATCGCGACTTATGTCACCGTCTAAATACGCGTGCATATAATGAACGATTTGTTCCGGACACGTATTCATACCTTTTCCCTCCTACACATTACTCATCTGTTTGCGCAGTGCTTCCCGCCCTCGATGGACGCGGGTCTTTACAGTGCCTAATGGCAAGTTTAAAATATCACCAATTTCTTGCAATGGCAATTCCTCGATATACCTTAGAATAATTACTGAACGGTATTTATCTGGAAGCCTACCTATTTCATAATGAATTCGTTCCTGCATTTCCATCTTTTCCACTTGTTCTTCCGGTAATTCACCGGGCGATGCGATTTGCGAGTACATATTCAAACCTTCTGTACCCGGCACTTCTGCATCAAGATAATAATCCGGTTTCTTTTTTCGAATGCGATCGATACATAAATTGGTCGCAATCCGAAACAGCCATGTTGAAAATTTCCGGTTTTGGTCGTACGTATGGATATTCGTATAGGCACGTACAAATGCTTCTTGGGCGATATCTTCCGCCTCCTGCGCATTTCCAAGCATCCTGTAACACACTTGGTACAGACGATGCTGAAATAGGGTCACAATTTCTTCAAACGCATCCTGATGACCTTTCAAGACTTCATTCACTCGTTTATTAACCAATTCATCCACTATGCATTCATCCTCCGCTCTATGCGGCTGTCTCTTCTATACGTATGAAGATAGCGACAGGTTTCATTTTTTTTCGTTAAGTTTATTTTACCAGAAATGTTGGATGTTTTCCCCTCTCTTTCCAGAATAGTTTTAATTCACAAAAGAGCCTATGTATTGGAATGAACAAATGCCAAGAAGAAATAATTTTCTCCTTGGCATTCATAGAATTATAGTAATTTCTCTCCAAATAATGAGCCCATTAAACCGACTGCAACATCTGCTGTTTTGTTTTTTTCATCCAAGATCGGATTTACTTCCACAAATTCAGCCGAAGTAATCATCCCAGAGTCTTCCAACATCTCCATTGCCAGATGACTTTCTCTGTAACTGATGCCGCCTGGTACCGGCGTTCCAACTCCCGGTGTATATAACGGGTCAAGCCCATCAAGGTCCAGGGACAAGTGCACACCGTCGACATTCCGCAAACGTAAATAAGCAATCGCATCTTCCATAACTGCTGTCATGCCATCACGATCGATTTCATGCATTGTGTAGACTTTAATACCTTGTTCTTTGATCAATTGACGTTCACCCGGATCAACGGAACGCGCTCCGATAATAATCACATTCTCCGGCTTGATCTTCTGTTTTTCACTATATAAGTTCACTAGACTTTCATGACCTAGACCGATACTAACGGCAAGCGGCATACCATGAATATTGCCCGATGGCGATGTCTCTGCTGTATTCAAATCGGCATGTGCATCGTACCAAATGACGCCAAGGTTGCTGTATTTATCAGAAAGACCTGCCAGTGTTCCGATAGCAATGCTGTGATCTCCACCTAACACTAGTGGGAATCTGCCTGCCTCTACAACTTCCGCTACCTTCACCGCAAGTGCCGTGTTCGCTTGAATGACTTCATCCAAATTTTTCAGTTTCGAATCGCTTGGCTCTTTGCGCTCTACAACACCTACTGGGATATCCCCTTCATCGCTCACTTGATGGCCGATCGCTTCGATTCTTCCGACCGCGCCCGCATAACGAATGGCACTCGGCCCCATATCCACCCCACGGCGACTTTGTCCAAAATCAAGCGGTACCCCAATAATTGAAATAGCTAGTTTCTCCATAATTAAATACCTCCCCTTCACAATATCTCTATTGTAAGTCTTTGAGAGGCTTTGACTCAACTCGACAAGTATCTGAATATTTATTCATTTTTTCATAAAGGTTTCGCAATCTTTTGGGGATACCGGCTTACTATAATAATAACCTTGCCCCTCGCGGCAGCCTAGTTCATTCAAAATAGCGACTTGCTCTCCATACTCAACGCCTTCTGCAATCACCTTCAAGCCCACTATATCCGCCAAGGTCACAATCGCTTCAACAATTGCTCGGCTATCTTCATTCTCATGTATCTCTCGAATAAAGGACATATCAATTTTCAATATATCAGCGGGAAGCTCCTGAATATAGCTAAATGTACTATAACCAGTTCCGAAATCGTCAATCGATACCGTAATACCGAGATCCCTTATTTTACCTACAGTCTCCCGCATACCTTTTCTATCCGCAAAAGCACTTTCAGTCAATTCGATTTCAATCAAATCTGCTGCGACCCCTGTTTCACCGAGGATCGCTTGAATCGTTTTGAGAATTGTTGGCTCTTCCAGTTGGACAGCAGACATATTAACAGCTGTCCGAAATGGCTGATAACCACTATCCTGCCACTTTTTAGCCTGACGACAAGCTTCGCGCAAAACCCACTCCCCAAGAGGAAGAATAATTTTCGTTTCTTCCGCCACCGGAATGAATCGATCAGGTGGTATCCTTCCTAAATCAGGGTGATTCCATCTGACAAGCGCTTCAACTCCAGTCAACTCACCCGTCGACAAATTCAACTTCGGTTGATAATCTAAATTAAAATGCCCCAGCTGCACACTTTTCCTCAACTCATTTTCCAACAAAATTCGTTCTAACGTTTTGGTAGCCGTACCATGTCGATACATCTCAAAACCACTGCCGCCATGAGACTTCGCGCTACCTAGCGCTTTTTCCGCTTTCATGACTAACTCTGATGGCTTAGTTGCATGTTCAGGGCAAAGAGCAATCCCAAAACTCACCGATGGTATATGGGACTGCCCCATCAATTCAATCGGTTCCTCTAGGTATTGTTTCACTTCCTGTGTGATTTGTTCAGCATGTTCTGCGTTACGTATATTTTTTAATAGCAACGCAAACTCGTCCCCTGACAGCCTGCCAATCATATGCTTCCCTTGCAACTTATCCTTCAGTCTTTTTGCAATAACAGTTAACACATAATCACCAGCCTCATGGCCAAATGAATCATTCACATAACGAAAGCGATCGATATTCAGAAAAACAAAAGCTAGATTTTTGCCAGCATCAGTTGACCTCGCTATTTCTTCATGCAGCATTTTCCGAATAGAAATCCTGTTTGGTAAATTTGTCAGCTGATCATAATAGATCAGTTCGTGGGTCATTCGCTCTGACTCTTTACGCGGCGTAATATCGTACCGAATCGATATATATTCATAAGGATTTCCTTTATCGTTTAAGAATGGAACGATTGTTGTATCTACCCAATAGAAGGAGCCATCTTTTGCTTTATTATAGATTTCTCCACGCCACATCTTTCCCCGGCTAATCGTGGCCCACATTTCTTGAAAAAACCCCGGGAGATGATAACCAGAATTGATTAGCCGATGATTGGCACCAAGCAATTCTTCCATACTGTATTGTGATATTTTCGTAAACATCTCGTTGGCATATATAATTTTCCCTGTACGGTCTGTAATAGCTACAATTGCAGACTGATCCAGTGCTTGCGCAATATCCCTAAGTATTTTGATCTCGCTATGATTAGCACCATGGCGAATAAGTTCTTGTATCATTTCATAATCCTCCTGCATATAATCACCCCTCACTAAGCAACTATGGATTTTTCAATACATTAATTTCAAACGAATTCACAATAAACTAAGGATTTACTTTCCTACTAGTTTACTATAAACAGACCTACTTTTGCGCTATGATAAGCTTGTCTATATTGTCTCTATTAAGGAACTTTCGTACAGTTTACAATATAAAAAAACCCAATTCATTTTTGAAAAGGGTTTGGTCGAACTTATTGTAATAAACATGGTTAGGTAAAGGTAAAACTAAAACAGAAAATGGCTGGGGTAGCTGGATTCGAACCAACGAATGACGGAGTCAAAGTCCGTTGCCTTACCGCTTGGCTATACCCCAAGGGTTAAATTTAGGATAACTATTTTTAATGCTACTTGTTTAGAATATGGATGTTTCTTTTCAACACTTCGTGTTAAAAAAAACTTGGTGGTGGGGGACGGATTCGAACCGCCGAACCCTGAGGGAGCGGATTTACAGTCCGCCGCGTTTAGCCACTTCGCTACCCCACCAGGTTAAAATTATTAAGATATGCTATTTTCAATACTACGTATTGAAAAAGTTTTATTGGTGACCCCTACGGGATTCGAACCCGTGTTACCGCCGTGAAAGGGCGGTGTCTTAACCGCTTGACCAAGGGGCCTTAATAAAGACGCTCTCTGGAGCTTCCAACCGGATTTGAACCGGTGACCTCTTCCTTACCATGGAAGCACTCTACCTACTGAGCTATGGAAGCAAGATGGCTCCGCAGGTAGGACTCGAACCTACGACCGATCGGTTAACAGCCGATTGCTCTACCACTGAGCTACTGCGGAATAATAATTATTTTTTTGTTGCATGTCCTTCATGACAAATTCCATTATAACAAGAATAAATTCTTTTTCAAGGCTTTTTTTAAAAAAGTTTTTATTCCCTTCGACAACTTTTACATAATAGCACACCTTTTGCATATCAGTCAACAGACTTACATAAATTACAGTAGATTATGTACAAGGGGGGCAACGGACACCATATGCGTAACAAATACTTCGTCATCTTCACGGCATGCCTTGGATTGTTCCTACTTTTACCCTCATTACCCGAGCCAGCTTCGCTTACTAGCGTCTTCCGCTTAACAGAGGAACCGGCTGTCATCGTTCGTGGTACAAGTGGATCGGCACTGACTGTCAATATTTCATTCGGAGACGTTGAAGTAGAACGGTGGATCAGGGAAGTAAAAAAACCATATCCGCTGCTATTTGTAGAGATGGATTGGGCTGAACGCTTCCCAGAAACCGTGCGACTCATTCAGGAGAAAAATATCCCAGTTGGACTTCTTGGCGATAATGGTATCGCTTATGAACAAAACAAACCACTTTTCACCAATCAACTTGAGCGATTTGAAGATATTTTCGGCATGAAGCCACTGTGGTTCCGCACGATTGACGAAGTATTTCCTCATTCCTTACATACGCTGCTTTGGGAAGCAGAAGTCAATGCGCTTGGTTCTTCCGTCGTTTGGCGTGGCGGTGATTCTCCACCTGTCACAGAAGGAGAAATCCTTTCTATTCCACATCACCGTGGCGATCATATCAAATTTGCTGAATTAAACAAGTTATATAAGAATCGAACGTTTACATCAGTTGAAGATATGCTGTTCAAGACCACTGTGAAAGTGAAAAAAATACCCGAATAGAAAAAAAACAGCACAGTCCAGCCACTTCTGGCAAAACTGCGCTGTTTTTATTTCGCTTTAGAAGCTGTTGCAACTTTCTTACGTGCTTTTCTGCGTTCTTCCAGCTTCAGCTTATCTTCATCAGACTGCCTGTTGTACTTTGGAAGCGCTAAGAGTTGGTAAGCATTCACCGCAAGTAGCGGGAAGAGCAAAATCGTCACCCATGAATCGATATTACCTGAACGCACCATCAATGCAGGTAACCATTCAAGTGTTGTCACGACAATCATGAAAAATAACGCTGAAATTAGCGTATGTTTCTTCGTCCATTTCGCCTTAAAATAAGCGGTTATAGCGGACACACCGACAAGTGATGCCAGTAAAATAAGATACAGTAACGTCCGTCCTGTCTCACCAGAAGTCAGACGGAATCTGAAGAAGATGAGGTCAAATAACACAACGGCTATGATTAATAACTGAACCCAATTCCATAACGTCAATGTCTTAAACATATTGACGCCAAATTGATGGATTGTTAAATAAGCAAAAAAACCCATTTGTGCAACGACACTCATCGTGAATCCGAGGAATACCATCCAGAGCAAAGCGCCCATGAATTGCCATATCTCACCGTCTGTCAAATATTGCGAGAAGAATTCCCAGCGGACAATCAATCCCATCACCGCTGTTACAATGCCCCCGATTAGTAATGCATTAAAAAAGAATTTTACCCAATTTCGTATTGTCACAACAATAATCCTCCGTTTTTTAGTGCTCCCAATAGTGTAACAACGTTTCGACAAAAAATCTATTTACTTACACGTCTGATGCATATTCCACGTTATTATGTGAACAATAAATGAAAATACTTGTGGAAGGGAATTGGTTTCCATGAAAAAAAAGTGTTTTCATGTATTGTTACTGCTCTTGCTGTTAACCGGGTGCGGGGTACAACAATCCGGTCCGACATATGACGAACTAAAAAAGATGGTGACGGACGCATTGCAAACAGAAGACGGTAAAAAAGCCGTCAAACAAATGTTAGCAGACCCCGAATTTAAAGAGCTTCTTATTTTGGATCAACCCGAAGTAAAAAAATCAATTGAAGATACCTTATTATCAAAGAAAGGTGAAGACTTTTGGAAAAAGACCTTTGAAGATCCCAAATTCACAGAAACCATTGCCAAAAGCATGAAAGAACAACAGCAAGATATCATGAAGTTGCTAATGGATGATTCTTCATTCCAAAAAGAAATGGAGGAATTTTTCGGCCAGCCTGATATGCAGAAACAGTTGGAAACAGTTATGCAGTCAGGGAATATGAAAAAACATCTTGAAAAGGTTGTCGAGGAGACTATTAGTAGCCCACTTTTGCAAACGAAATGGCAGGAGCTCATTTTGAAAGCTGGGGAGGTCAAACCGGTGGAAAGTGAGGGTGGTGGCGGTAAGAAGCCAGATGAAAGCAAAGGAAGCGGAGGAGGCAAATAGCCCTCTCCGCTTTACCCAGTCATTATTTCGCTGTTTTTTTAATAATATTTTCTGCAATACCCGCATAGATTTGCCCAATCGGATGGTCATCCGCATAAACTGATGGCGCAAAATCTTCATCATTCCAATCAGGTTGCCCTAGTGGAATCTGTCCAAGTAACTCTGTACGAAGTTCTTCCGCTAGCTTAACGCCGCCACCTTGACCAAAGACAAATTCGCGTTCACCAGACGTTTTTGATTGGAACCAAGACATGTTTTCAATGACACCGAGTAGTTCATGGTCTGTCTGAAGCGCCATCGCCCCTGCACGTGCTGCAACAAAAGCGGCCGTTGGGTGCGGAGTCGTGACAACGATTTCCTTCGATGTCGGAATCATTTGATGGATATCAAGCGCAACATCTCCTGTACCAGGTGGTAGATCCAGTAGGAGATAGTCTAATTCGCCCCACTCGACATCACGGAAGAATTGGTCAAGCGCTTTTCCAAGCATTGGCCCACGCCATACAACAGGCGCATTATCTTCAACGAAAAAGCCCATCGAAATCACTTTTACACCAAGACGCTCAACTGGAATAATCCGATTGTCACGAACGACTGGTAATTCCGTAACACCCATCATATCTGGCACACTGAAGCCATAAATATCCGCATCGATGAGTCCAACTTTTTTCCCCTGACGCGCAAGCGCTACTGCAAGGTTGACCGACACAGTTGATTTACCAACCCCACCTTTACCAGATGCGATGGAAATAAAATCAACACTGCTCAATGGAGATAGCAGATCCTGTGCTTCCGCCTCCGTCGCTGTTCCACGGAATTGTTCAAGCACTTCTTTCGATAACTCCTCAAAACGGATACCAACAGAAGCTGCTCCTGCACCTTTCAATAGCTCAACAACCTTCATCTGAAGCGGCATTTGTTCCGCCGTGTTCACTTTTGCAATCGCTACTTTCACGCTTACATGGTTTTTCTCCGGCTTGATGGATACTTCGGTAATACCCTGCGTTTCTTCAAGCGTTTTATGTAAAAACGGATCTTTCAACTGCCCTAACAATTCACGTATAGTTTGCTCGTTAATCAATGCCGACACTCCTTGGAGGTATATTCATTCACCTCCAAGTATACCATAATCCCTCTTTGGAAAAACCAATAAATGCCTCACTGTTCTTCTGCTAGATGAAAGTTAATAATCCCTTCCAAAATGGCATCCGCCACCTTATGTTGATAACCCGGGTCCGTTAGCAGCGCTCGTTCCTCTGGGTTTGAAATAAAGCCCGTTTCAACAAGCACGGAAGGCATCGGGACTTTCTTTAATAGATAAACGCCTTTAATAGCCATTGCTACGCGTTCCGTATTTTTCAAATTCCCCCGAAAAGACTCTTGTATCGATTCCGCAAGCAACTTGCCGCCCGCATTGCCTTCTGGATGATAAAACACTTGCGACCCACGCCATTTTTCTTGTGGAATGGCATTGACATGAACACTAATGAACATATCCGGGTTTTCATCAATCGCAATGTTTTCTCTCAGCTTTAAATCAGCCATTTTCCGGTCACGTATCGTCCTAAACGTTTCTTCAGGCGCATGCTCCGCCAGCGCGTCGCCGTCCTTCATCCTCGTCATGATGACGGTAGCACCTTTCTTTTCGAGCCGTTTCTTCAACTCATGCGCAATGCTCAGCGTAATATCACGTTCTACCACTTCGCCCGAAGAAGCCCCACCGTCTAAGCCTCCGTGGCCGGGATCCACGACGATTTTCACACCACTCAGCTCTTCTGGCATGAAAAAGTTCCGATCCGACGCCTTTACACCGTACAAGACGACTCCTAGCGAACAAACAAAAAGTAAACCAATGACAACCCATCGTTTCATATGGACACCGCCTTTTTCCTTCACTATACGCAGTGATACACAAAGTTATGTCCCATTTTCGGTGTCCAGTTACTGACACCATTCGCGCCCTTCGAATTGTGGCAGCAAGCCGAACAACGAAGGGTTCGGTTTGTATAATTTCTGTGCCCTTTACAGAAATTATACAAGTAAGCACGTTCAATGAAATAAAAAAGAATCCCGAGAGGTCCTTGTCATAATCATTATTATTCAGTTGCGCCTGCCCATTCCAGCATGCCGCCCACCATATTCGTGACATCATAGCCTTCTGCATCCAAAAACGCTGTTGCACGTCCACTACGTCCGCCTGAGCGACAAATCATGATATAAGATTTCGCTTTGTCTAACTCATCCAAGCGCTCTGGTACTTCTCCTAAAGGAATATGGATGGCACCCGGAATCACCCCTTGCGCTACCTCATCCGACTCGCGTACGTCTACCAAGTTAAGTTGTTGTCCTTGCTCTACTAATTGCTGTAATTCAGTCGTCGTAATTTCTTTCATCATCCAACGCCTCCAAACTTTTTCTCCTTCTTACTTTACCATAGGCTCCTTTTTTCTACGACAAAACGATACTCAATTAGGCGATACCTAAACGCTTTGCTATACTAACGGGACAAGACTCTTTCAAGGAGGGTGAAACATGACAGATACCATTTCCTACACAACTGAAGAAATTGCCCATATTTTAAAAGTATCCAAACTAACGGTCTATGATTTGATCAAAAAAGGCGTCCTACCCTCTTACCGTGTCGGTCGCCAGATACGAGTCGACGCCCATGACCTAGAGACTTATAAAGACCAGGCTAAAGGTGGTAAAACTCCTGTCAAATCGGAGACACGGGTCACAGCAGTTCATTCAGAGGGTCCTAAACCAGTAGCCACTTCCACTAGACAAATCATTATTAGCGGTCAGGATATTAGCTTAGACATTTTAGCCAATTACATTGAGAAAAAATCAACAACTATCCGTCCGCTTCGCTCCTACGCTGGTAGCTTGAATAGCTTAGTAGCTATGTATCAAGGGAAAGCTGATGTCGTCAGCACGCACTTATACGACGGGGACACCGGCGCCTATAACCTCCCCTATATCCGAAGAATTTTAGTAGGGCACTCCTACATCGTCATCAATCTTCTATCGCGCTGGGAAGGGTTTTATGTCCAAAAAGGCAACCCTAAAAACATTCAAACTTGGGCTGATTTTATAACTCCGGGAATCACAATGGTGAACCGAGAAAAAGGGTCGGGTGCAAGGGTTTTGATTGACGAACATTTACGGCTATCAGGCATTTCACCTTATGATGTCGAAGGCTACGATATAGAAGAATCGAGTCATATCGGAGTTGCTAGCAAAGTAGTTAGCGGTCAAGCCGATGTAGGCGTAGGAATTGAAAAAGCCGCCCGTCTTGTCGACGTCGACTTCATTCCCATTATGAAAGAGCATTATGATTTAGTCATCATGAAGACTGCACAAAATGCAGAATTCATCGAGCTACTGCAAGATATCGTACATTCAGATGCCTTCCAAAACGAACTTGGAGCCATAGGTGGTTACGATTTATCGCGAACGGGGCAAATCATTTATGAAACACCTTAGTATCGCGAATCAACCCTCGTTCTAAAAAGAAAATGGTGTCACCGAGCTTTTCAGCTTCCTCCATATCATGCGTCACAATAATGAATGGGATTTTCCACATCTCATGGAGCCTCAGCAGCTCATCCTGACACTCGATACGCGTTTCGCGATCCAAAGCAGATAACGGCTCATCTAACAGTAAAACAGACGGCTCTGTCGCCAAGGCACGAGCCAACGCAACGCGTTGCTTTTCCCCACCGGAAATCTGGTGGGGATATTTTTTTACCAAATGTCCAATCCCTAATACATTCATCAATTGGTCACTGCGCGACAGCGCCATTTTATTTTTTACACCATAGCCAATATTCTTTTCCACTGTCATATGCGGAAATAGTGCATAATCTTGAAATAGGTAACCGACATTTCTTTTTTGTGGCGACAGTGATTGACCTTTCCCTTGAAAATACACTTGCTCATTTAATGTAACCAAAC
Organism: Sporosarcina sp. YIM B06819; assembly: GCF_033485175.1. NCBI lineage: Bacteria > Bacillati > Bacillota > Bacilli > Caryophanales > Caryophanaceae > Sporosarcina > Sporosarcina sp. YIM B06819. The sequence goes on from NZ_JAWLIQ010000011.1 coordinate 43,138, forward strand.
CCTCATCTGGATTATCAAGCCCTGCAATGACATTCAAAATTGTCGTTTTCCCCGACCCCGAAGGTCCCACTAGAACAACAATTTCATCCTCAACCCTCAAATGAACATCCACTGTAAAATGCGCCAATGCTTTCTTAATTCGTACGTCTAACATCTAATCATCCTCTTATGTATGTCCATTCTTATACCGCTCCATATTGCGCCTACTCCACCAATTGAGCCACATAATCGTACTAAAGCCGAGTGCTACGATAATGACGACCCAGAAAGTAGCCTTCTCCATTTGCCCTGACTCTACCGCAAAGTAGATGGCCATCGGAATCGTATCTGTCTTGCCCGGAATATAGCCTGCTAACATCAGTGTCGCACCAAATTCACCCAGACCACGTGCAAACGATAATACCAAACCCGCTAGCAACCCTGGCCAGGCGAGCGGAAAGGTAATCGTTCTAAACACCTTCCACTCCGAAGCCCCCATCGTCCGAGCTGCATTTTGCATCCGACTATCCAAACTACCAAATGCCGCACTAGCACTTTGATACATTAGCGGAAATGAGACGACTACTGACGCAATCACCGCACCAATCCATGTAAACACAATCTGAACATCAAACCACTCGATTAGCAGGCTACCTATCCAGCCTTTTTTACCAAAGAGAATAAGTAAACCGAAACCAACAACTGTTGGAGGTAACACCAATGGCAATAAAAACAGTGATTCAATCACACTTTTTCCAAAGAATTGTTTTCTAGACAATAGATGAGCAAAAAACACACCTGTGATGAACACAATAACAGTAGAGATCCCCGCTATTTTTAACGATAACATCAATGGTGTGTAATCAGTGGTAGACACGACGATTCCCCCTACTTACTTAAAACCATATTTCTTCAAAATTTCTTTTCCTTTATCACTCGTTAAGTAAGCCAAAAACGCTTTCGCTTCTTCAGGATGTTTAGTTTCTGAAACAACCGCACCAGGATAAACAATTGGTCCATGCCATTCAGCACTAGCTACGGCCAACACTTTTACTTTGTCCGAAATTTTTGCATCACTGGAGTAAACAACACCTAAATCTGCATTGCCCATTTCCACATGCGTCAATACTTGGCGCACATCAGAGCCTAACACCATTTTATCCTGCAACGGGTCCCATAAGCCAATATTCTCTAATACTTCTTTTGTATAACGTCCAACTGGTACACCTTCAGGCTCTCCAATTGCAAAATGCGCAATCGTTGACGGATCAATATCTTCAAATGAATCTACAGTTAATAATTCGTCTTTATTTGTAATTAGCACCAATTCATTGGCCGTAAAATCTACACGCGTTCCTTCCAACAGTAGTTTGCCTTCTTCTAACGTATCCATATCCTTTTTACTAGCAGATAAAAATATATCCGAAGGCGCTCCCTGCTCAATCTGTTGCACCAATTTACCCGAGCTTCCAAAGTTGAATGTCAGCGTAATATTATCATGCTCACTTTCAAAAGAAGCTTTCATATCCGTTAATGCGTCCGTCAAACTCGCAGCTGCCGAGATCATCACTTCTACTTGCTCCTCCGACTCACCAGCCGAGCATCCTGCCGTAATCAATAGTAAGCCTAAGCAGACAAGACAATTCCAAAACTTTTTACTCAATCAAAAACCTCCCTCGTTATCATTAGATATAACTAAACATAACTTATTATAACCAATTATAATTAATGCCTAACAATGGGTCAAGCTGATATGTGGATAACATAAGTTGTTCGAATAGTTATCCACATATCTGAATTTCATCATTTCTAGCCGACAAAAAAACCCTCTTCCACGAATGGAAAAGGGTTTTGATTTGAAAAATTAACGTTTTGAGAACTGTGGTGCACGACGTGCGCCTTTAAGACCTGGTTTTTTACGCTCTTTCATTCTTGCATCACGCGTAAGTAGTCCTGCTGATTTCAACGTTGGACGGAAATCAGGATCTACGTTTAGAAGTGCACGTGCAACGCCGTGGCGAATTGCACCTGCTTGTCCTGTGTATCCGCCACCGTGGACGTTTACAAGGATATCGTAGCTTCCAAGAGTTTCTGTTGCTACTAGTGGTTGCTTAATGATTTCACGAAGTGTTTCAAATGGAACGTAGTCTTCTGCGTCGCGGTTGTTGATGATAATTTGACCATCACCAGGAACCAAACGTACACGAGCTACTGAACTTTTACGACGGCCTGTGCCGAGATATTGTACTTGTGCCAAAGGTGTTTCCTCCTCTTAATTATCCGCGAAGCTCGTAAGCTTCCGGTTTTTGTGCCGCGTGCGGATGTTCCGCTCCTGCGTATACGTTCAATTTCTTGAATGTTTGACGACCTAGAGGACCTTTTGGAAGCATTCCTTTGATAGCCAATTCAAGCATTTTTGTTGGGTAGTTCGTGCGCATTTCTAGCGCTGTACGTGTTTTAAGGCTACCAGTGTAACCCGAGTGACGGTGATACAATTTGTCTTTCAATTTGTTACCTGTTAGTTCGATTTTCTCTGCATTGATGATGATCACGTGATCACCTGTGTCAACGTGTGGTGTGAACGTAGGTTTATGTTTGCCGCGCAAAAGTGATGCAACTTCAGAAGCAAGACGACCAAGCGTCTGCCCTTCAGCGTCGACAACGAGCCATTTACGCTCTACTTCGTGACCTTTAGCCATGAATGTTGTACGCATGTTTTTATCCTCCTAAAATGAATATCAATTGTTCCGTTTTCTCTATCCCTAAACACAATTAACCTTCCGGGGCTTGTTTGTGGGGTTATTGAAATACCATTACCCATCTTATACTGAATCCCACAATAAGTCAAGCGACTTTCTGAAAAACACCAGGAAAAGTTGCCCTAGTCTCCGTAGGTCACATTTTCCAAATACAAACCGTGTGCTGGTGCAGTTTTGCCGGCCTCATTACGATCGCGCAACTCGAGAATGCGCTTGACGTCTTCTGGACTATTCCAGCCCCGACCAACCGCCAACAGCATTCCTGCAATGGTCCGCACCATATTATACAAGAATCCATCGCCTTCAATCGTCATGACGAGATAGTCGCCTTGCCTTTCACAAGTCAGCTTCCTAACTGTACGAACTTTATTGGACGTAGCCGTTTTGGCTGAACAAAAACTCGTAAAATCATGCGTGCCAATCAAATGGTACGCCGCCTCTTGCATGCGTTCCACATCAGGACGCAAATGACCAAGGTGGACCGAATAATTACGATCAAAAGGGCTATGCACTTCACTATAAGACCAGCGGTAGCTATACGTTTTACCCTTCGCTGAATAGCGCGCATGAAAATCCTCATCGACATATTCAGCACCAACAATTCTTATATCCGTAGGCAATAAAACATTTAATGCCATCTGCCAACGATCTAACGGAAGACCAAGTGTTGTATCAAAATGAATCACCTGTCCATTGGCATGAACGCCAGCATCTGTCCGCCCACTTGCCACCGAGTGGACAGGTATGGTTTTATGAATTTTCACCAATGCCTTATCAATTTCCGATTGTACGGTGCGCATACCCGGTTGAGACTGATACCCCGCAAAGTTTGTTCCATCATAAGAAACAACAGCTTTTATGCGTTTCATATGTATCCACCTCCTAACCTCTCGCTAGCAAGAGGACGACAACGAGGATAACAAACAAACCCATGATCAATGTATCGCGCCAATGCCACTTCAATTGCCGATACCTCGTTCTTCCCTCGCCACCGCGGTAGCCACGGACCTCCATAGCGACTGCTAGGTCTTCCGCACGCTTGAATGCACTCACGAATAATGGAACAAGCAATGGAATCACCGCCTGAATACGTTGCTTAATAGAGCCCGTACTAATATCTGAGCCCCTTGCTAGCTGTGCTTTCAAAATCTTATCGGTCTCATCCATCAACGTGGGGATGAAGCGTAAAGAAATCGACATCATCAGCGCCAACTCATGAACGGGTAACTTAAAGCGTTTAAACGGACCCAGTAAATCCTCAAGTCCATCCGTAATTGAAATCGGAGAAGTCGTCAATGTTAGCACGGACGTCATTAATACGAGAACAAGGAAACGAACGGAAATGAAAATCCCTTGCCGCAAGCCTTCTTCGTAGATTTTAATAAACTTCCAATCCAGCAGCAGTGCACCTTCTTTTGTGAAAAAGATATGCATGAGAAACGTAAAAATAATCAAGAACAGAATCGGCTTTAATCCGTTGATCAAGAAATATAAACGAATTCGCGAACTGAAAATAACAAGTAACGTAAATCCTAATAACAAACCATACGTCAACGTATTATTCGCCAAAAATACTGTAATGATAAACAAAAAAACAAAAGAAAGTTTCGAACGCGGGTCCAGCTTATGAACAAACGATGTTCCTGGTATGAAGCGACCGAAAATCATCTTCTCCAACATTAACGGCCACCTTCTTCCTGCGTAGCTTGTACAATTGCTTGCGCAAGCTGCTCTTCCGTTAATGCCAGTGTTTGAAGCGGACGACCAATCATCTTCTCAATATCACGCTGGAACTTCACAGAACGTGGTAAGCCAAGCCTGAAGGACTTTAGCTTCTCTTCGTCACCAAACACTTCCTGCGGCGTTCCAGCTAGCACAGAACGTCCGTTATGCATGACAATAATATTATCCGCATAGCGTGCAGCATCCTCCATACTATGTGTCACAAGAATCATCGTCAGTTGCTCCTCAATATGTAAACGATGGAACAGCTCCATGATTTCTTGTCGCCCTTTTGGATCAAGTCCCGCAGTTGGTTCGTCCAAGACTAATACAGATGGTTTAAATGCCAATACACCTGCAATGGCCACACGACGCATCTGACCACCTGACAAATCAAAAGGTGACTTCTGGGCAACCTCTGGTGGTAATCCAAGAAGCTCTATCAATTCATGGGCTCGCCTCCGCGCCTCTTCCTCCGGTACACCAAAGTTCATCGGTCCGAACATAATATCTTTTTCTACGGTTTCCTCAAACAGCTGATGCTCAGGAAATTGAAAGACAATCCCAACATGCCTTCGTACATCTTTCAGACCTTTCGCCTTGGTGCCCGCAGAAATCTTCGTATCCCCAATCTGCACGATACCTTCCGTAGGCTTAAGTAAACCGTTCAAATGCATTAGTAATGTCGATTTCCCTGAACCCGTATGCCCAATAATCGCTGAATAAGAGCCGGAACGGATCGTGGCCTCCACATTCTGCAAAGCTCTCTTCTCAAAAGGCGTATCCTTACCATACAAATAGCCTACTTGCTGAAGTGAGATGTCCATAATTCATTCACCAACTCTTCTTCTGTCATATGCTCACCATCAAGCCGCATTCCACAATCTCGTAATAAGTTAGATACTTTCAAAGCAAATGGTAAGTCCAAGCCAATCGCCTCTAGCTCATCCCCCCGAGCAAATATTTGCTCAGGCGCTCCAACCGTCAGCACCTTGCCTTTGTTCATCACAATCATACGATCTGCCAGTAACGCCTCTTCCAAATCATGTGTAATTGAAATCACTGTAAGACCCGTCTTGTGCTTCAATTCCTCCACAATCCGAATAACTTCATCACGCCCTTGCGGATCAAGCATAGAAGTCGCTTCATCCATAATCAACAGCCTTGGCTGAAGTGCCAATGCCCCCGCAATTGCGACGCGCTGCTTCTGTCCGCCTGATAGATGGTGCGGCTCCTGATCAAGGAAATCACTCATCTTCACCTGCGCAAGTGATTCATGCACCCGAATCTTCATTTCCTCAAAAGGAACCCCATTATTCTCTAATGCAAACGCTACATCATCTTGAACTGTCGAACCAACAAACTGATTATCCGGATTCTGAAAAACAATCCCCATTTGAGATCGAATCTCCCAAATATTCTCTTCCGTCAGCTTTTCGATAAACACATTGACATTCCCTTCATCTGGGAACAATAGTCCAATCATTAATTTTGCAAGTGTCGACTTGCCCGACCCATTATGACCCACAATCGCAATCCATTCACCATCTTGCACCGTGAACGATACATCATCAATTGCCTTCTTGACCTCCCCATCCTCGGATGGATAAGAATAGCTCACATGATCTATCGACAAGATTTCCTTCATCGCCTAACACCTCCGGCTACATTTACTTCTTATGTATACTACGAAGGATCCCTTGCAACATGCCAAGGAATCCCCTTCAATCATATCAAAACACTTATTTTAGAATAAAAAAAAGCGCGCACCTCATCCGAAGAAATGCGCTCATATCTATAACTAATACCGGGTGCTCAATCCAGTATCGCGGATGAGGTACGTAGAGCTAGACCAGACGATAATGCATTATCGCGGATCGTAACACTCAGCTTTTAAATTTGTCGTATAAATCTTAAAGATGTATTGAAAAAGGGCATGTCCGGCTTGCGCACAGCCACACCCCTTTTTTCGAAAATTAGACTAGTTCGATTACGACGACAGGTGCACCGTCACCGCGACGAGGTCCCATTTTCATGATACGTGTGTATCCACCTTGACGCTCAGCGTAGCGTGGAGCAACATTATCAAAAAGTTTTTGGATGGCAAAGATTTCTGTCTCCTTGCCTTCTTCGTCCGTTACTGAAACTAGTTCGCGACGGATGAATTGTGCAACTTGACGACGTGCGTGCAAGTCTCCACGTTTACCAAGCGTAATCATCTTCTCAACTACAGAACGCAATTCTTTCGCGCGTGCTTCAGTCGTTTGAATACGCTCATGTACGATTAGGTCTGTCGCTAAGTCGCGAAGCATCGCTTTACGTTGTGAACTTGTACGTCCAAGTTTTCTGTATCCCATTAGAAGTTTCCCTCCTTCAATCTATAAATTTGCTCAATCTTCTAAGCGTAACTCAAGGTTAAGCTCGTCCAATTTCGCTTTCACTTCTTCAAGTGATTTACGGCCGAGATTACGCACTTTCATCATTTCGTCTTCAGACTTGCTAGCAAGCTCAAGAACAGTATTGATGCCTGCACGTTTCAGGCAGTTGTAAGATCTAACAGAAAGGTCGAGTTCCTCAATGGTCATCTCAAGTACTTTCTCTTTTTGATCTTCCTCTTTTTCCACCATGATTTCAGCAGTTTGTGCTTCGTCAGTCATGCCGACAAATATATTTAAATGCTCTGTAAGAATTTTTGCTCCTAACGCAACTGCTTCTTTCGGACCGATACTACCATCTGTCCAAACGTCAAGTGTTAACTTATCGAAGTTCGTCATTTGACCAACACGAGTATTTTCTACTTGGAAGTTAACGCGTGAAACTGGAGTGTAAATAGAGTCGATCGGAATAACGCCAATTGCGAGATCCTCACGTTTGTTCTGAACAGAAGGCGCATAGCCTCGACCGCGTACAGCATACATCCGCATGCGTAAGTGTCCATTTTTTCCAAGTGTTGCAATCTGAAGTTCAGGATTCAATACTTCTACGTCGCTATCATGTGTAATGTCAGCAGCCGTAATTGTACCTTCACCTTTCACATCTATCTCAATCACTTTCTCTTCGTCTGAATAGACTTTGAGAGCTAGTTTCTTCACGTTCAAAATAATCGTAGCGACGTCTTCGACGACACCTTCAATTGTAGAGAATTCGTGGAGTACACCGTCGATTTGGATAGACGTTACAGCAGCCCCAGGCAATGAGCTTAGTAGAGTACGGCGCAGGGAGTTACCCAACGTATTTCCATATCCACGCTCAAGTGGTTCGATGATAAACTTACCAAACTTGGAATTTTCGCTGATCATAACAGTTTCAATCTTTGGTTTCTCAATTTCGATCATTTATTTACCCTCCTTTAAACGTCGAATGTATAGGCCGTTCCATATTGAAATCGATTTTCACAGACGGCAATTTGCAATCGCACAATCATTTTTGACAAAAATTGTGTTTCTCAATCAAATGGACTACAAGCCATTATACACGACGGCGTTTTGGCGGGCGGCATCCGTTGTGCGGAACCGGTGTAACATCTCTGATTGCAGTAACTTCAAGGCCAGCAGCTTGTAGTGAACGAATTGCTGCTTCACGTCCAGCACCTGGACCTTTAACAGTAACTTCCAACGTTTTTAAACCGTGCTCCATAGCAGTTTTGGCAGCTGTTTCAGCAGCCATTTGTGCAGCAAATGGTGTCGATTTACGAGAACCTCTGAAGCCTAGTGCACCAGCACTTGACCAAGATAATGCGTTCCCTTGCATGTCAGTAATTGTAACGATTGTATTGTTAAACGTCGAACGGATATGTGCAATACCGGATTCAATATTCTTTTTCACGCGACGTTTACGAGTTTGTTGTTTACGTGCCATGTTAAGAAGATACCTCCTTTACCTATTATTTTTTCTTGTTTGCAACTGTCCGTTTAGGACCTTTACGAGTACGTGCGTTGTTTTTCGTGTTTTGTCCGCGAACAGGCAAGCCACGACGATGACGGATACCACGGAAGCTACCGATTTCCATCAAGCGTTTGATGTTAAGTGAAGTTTCACGACGAAGATCCCCTTCAACTTTCAATCCGTCAATTTCCTCACGAATTTTATCAAGCTCAGCATCAGTAAGATCGCGTACGCGTGCTTCTTCAGATACTCCAGCTGCTGCCAAAATCTTCATAGCAGTTGTTTTTCCGATTCCGTAAATGTAAGTTAATGAAATTACGACGCGCTTATCGCGCGGAACGTCTACACCAGCAATACGTGCCATATAGATTGTGCACCTCCTTCTGAATTAGCCTTGTCTTTGTTTATGTTTCGGATTTTCACAGATTACCATTACCCGGCCGCGTCTGCGAATAATTTTGCATTTTTCACAGATCGGTTTTACAGATGGTCTTACTTTCATCTTACCCAACCTCCTTCAATATTCCGGAGTGCAAAAGTTTATTTAAAACGGTATGTGATACGACCACGTGTTAAATCATAAGGCGAAAGTTCCATTGTCACTTTATCGCCAGGCAGGATGCGGATAAAGTGCATACGAATTTTGCCAGATACATGCGCAAGAATTGTATGGCCGTTTTCCAGCTCTACTTTAAACATCGCGTTTGGCAACGTTTCGACTACGGTTCCTTCAACTTCAATTACATCGTCCTTCGCCATCAATCCTGTCTCCCTTCTATATCCAATAAAGGTTCTCACCATCGAGCGGCATCAGTCGCCTTTAAAGCTTTCTTCAACATATGTCTGGATTGCACGAGTGATGTTCGAAAGACGTCTGTCACATTTCGTTTCCCTTTAGTCAGTCCCCGACCTCTTGTTATGGAAAATCGCGTCGGAATGGACACGACTGTCCAGATTGCCGTGGATGAGTTCCTAGTTGCGTTATAAAGTTCTTTACCACTAAATGATTATACCTACTTCAACAGGAAAATACACTTATTATGATTAAGAACATACGCCCGCAGAACTCCGACTAGTTCTTATACCGGGCATCATATGCTTTTGCAGCTCGTTGAAATACTCTTTCACTCCGTTTATATTAGTATGACCAAAATTGACCAAAAAATATCTACTTTTGAAAAAGCTTACTGTCCGCTTTTTTGAAGAAGAGCGTCCAGATCTTTAAAAACATCATCGATGTCCTGTTGTCCATCAATGTTTGCCAACACGCCTTTGGCATCATAATACGCCAATAGCGGTGCCGTTTGGTTCATATTTACTTCCAGACGGTTTGTTACAGTTTCGGGATTGTCATCCGCACGCTGATAAAGTTCGCCACCATCTTTATTACATTTCCCTTCAACCTTTGGTGGGTTAAATAGAAGATGATAAGAAGATCCACAAACTTTACAAATACGTCGGCCAGTTAGCCGAGCGATAAGTTCTTCCTTCTCGACTTGGATATTGAGAACATGCTCAATTTTTCGTCCCATATCAGACAGCAACCCATCAAGCGCTTCCGCTTGAGGAACTGTACGTGGGAATCCATCGAGAAGAAAACCATTATCACAATCGGATTTGCTTAATCGTTCACGCACAATGCCAATTGTTACTTCATCAGGAACAAGAGCGCCTTGATCCATGAACGATTTTGCTTTGACTCCAAGTTCCGTGCCTTCTTGAATCGCAGCACGGAACATATCGCCTGTAGAAATATGAGGGGTTTCGTACTTTTCGACAATTTTATCTGCCTGTGTACCTTTACCGGCTCCTGGCAGACCCATTAATACGATATTCATACGTCTTGCCCTCCCATTTTCACATGTCAGTTAGAAAGAATAGATTCTTACTAACCCTTATTTCATGAATCCTTTGTAATGCCTTTTCACTAGTTGTGATTCAAGTTGCTTCATCGTTTCAAGGGCAACCCCGACGACGATGATTAAACTTGTTCCTCCAATTTGCGCAGACTGTGGAAGGTTTGCGAATTTGATAAAGAATACTGGCATGATTGCAACTGTAGAAAGGAAAATCGCTCCAACAAATGTCAATCGATACAAAGTTTTCGTTAAGTAACTTTGTGTGTTTTGTCCTGGACGAATGCCCGGGATATAAGCACCTTGCTTTTTAAGATTGTCCGCAATATTTTCTGGATTCACTTGTATGAACGCATAGAAATATGTGAACGCAATGATTAACGCTAGATAAAAGACCATACCAATTGGTTGAGTATAATCAAATACTTTTGTAATCGTTGTCGTTACGTTATTTGTTCCAAAGAAAGCAGCTATTGATTGCGGTGTCATGAAAAATGCTGACGCAAAGATTACCGGAATAACCCCTGCAGCATTAAGTTTCAATGGTAAATGCGTCTGTTGTCCAGCAGTCGAAGGACCACGGCCAGAGACACGCTTCGCATATTGGATCGGAATTTTCCGTAGTGCTTCTTGCACGTAGATAATTCCAACAGTTATTGCAATGACCACAAGAAGTAACAGCAGCATTATTGCTATTCTAATAAACAATAGGTCGCCAGCATCTTGGATCTGAGTTGCGTAAAGTTGGTTGACTGCATTCGGGATCGCTGCGACAATTCCGGCGAAGATAATAATGGAAATACCATTTCCAACACCTTTTGCCGTAATCTGTTCACCGAGCCAAAGAAGAAATGCAGTTCCTGCCGTCAGTACGATCGCAATGACCACATATGTCGAAACACCTTTGCTAGTTATCAGCGTGCCGTCGTACATCTTATTAAAGCCGAACGACATGGCAATTGCCTGGATAAATGCTAGGATTATTGTGAAATACCTAGTGAACTGAGCAAGTTTCCGTCTTCCAACGTCACCTTGTTTCGCCCATTCAGTAAATTTCGGAACAACATCCATCTGCAATAATTGCACGATAATGGATGCCGTAATGTATGGCATAATTCCCATCGTTAAGATGGAGAAGTTGGCAAGGGCACCCCCGCCAAAGACATTCATTAAACCGATAAGATTGTTATCAGATTGTTGAAGAGCAGTTGCATCAACGTTTGGAACTGGGATAAATGTACCTAGTCTATAAACGATGAGCACAAGCAATGTGTAAATGATTTTAGACCGTATATCTCTAACGCGCATAAAGTTGGAGATTGTCTGGAACATTAAACCACCTCGGTTTGCCCGCCCGCTTTCTCGATTGCTTCAACAGCAGAAGCAGAGAATTTGTGAGCTTTGACAGTGATCTTTTTATCAAGAGTTCCGTTTCCAAGAATCTTAATTCCGGATTTTGCGTTGCTCACGATGCCTGATTCAAGTAGTAGCTCAGGAGTTACTTCCGTTCCTGCATCGAAACGATTAAGTGTATCAAGGTTTACGATTGCATATTCCTTACGGTTAATGTTCGTAAATCCACGTTTAGGAAGACGTTGGAAAAGTGGAATTTGTCCACCCTCGAATCCAAGACGTACCCCACCGCCTGAACGGGAGTTTTGACCGTCATGACCTCTACCAGAAGTCTTACCGTGACCAGAACCTGTTCCGCGTCCAACACGTTTACGTTTTTTACGAGCACCATCAGCTGGTTTCATATCGTGTAATTTCATTTAATTGGCACCTCCTTATTCAAAAGATCGGTATTATTGTTCCTTAACTGTAACTAGGTGGTCCACTTTGTTGATCATGCCGCGAATCGCAACATTATCTTGGTGTTCTACCATTTGGTTTAATTTACGTAGTCCAAGCGCTTCAACAGTTTTACGTTGTGCTGGCTTTGAACCGATTACGCTTTTTGTAAGGGTGATTTCAAGTTTGTTCGCCATTGTGTTTCCCCCCTTAACCTAACAGTTCTTCTACGGATTTGCCGCGCAATTTAGCTACATCTTCAGCGCGTTTCAAATTCGTCAATCCTTCGATTGTTGCACGAACCATGTTAATTGGTGTGCTTGAACCAAGGGATTTAGAAAGAATATCCGTGATACCTGCAAGTTCAAGTACCGCACGGACAGGTCCACCAGCGATAACTCCCGTACCAGGTGACGCAGGTTTGATAAGAATCTTTCCTGCTCCAAAATGTCCAAGTACTTGGTGCGGAGTCGTTCCTTTGACCATTGGTACAACGATCAAATTCTTCTTCGCATCTTCGATAGCTTTACGGATTGCATCCGGAACTTCTTGTGCTTTACCAGTACCGAAACCTACACGGCCATTTTTATCTCCGACAACGACAAGAGCTGTAAAGCGGAAACGACGTCCACCTTTTACAACTTTCGCTACGCGGTTAATCGTAACTACGCGTTCTTCGAATTCACTTTGTTTCTGATCATTACGACGCATGAAATGTGTCCCTCCTTCTTAATTAAAATTCCAGACCGTTTTCACGTGCTGCGTCCGCAAGAGCTTTCACACGGCCGTGAAATAGGTAACCGCCACGGTCGAAAACTACCGCCTTGACGTCCTTTTCAACAGCTTTCTTTGCGATCATCTCGCCGACTTTAGCCGCTGCTGCAGTGTCTCCTTTGGAATCAGAACCGAAGTCTTTGTCCATTGTAGAAGCACTCGCAATCGTTACGGCATTTACATCATCGATCAATTGAGCATAAATATGCTTGTTCGAACGGAAAACGTTTAGACGTGGACGAGCTGCAGTCCCGCTTATTTTCGTACGTACGCGTACATGACGCTTTTTACGAGTAGCGTTTTTATCTTGTTTCGTGATCATCGTGGTCACTCCTTCCGGGATGCCTTAAGCGGCATTATTTACCTGTTTTACCTTCTTTACGACGTACGACTTCGCCTTCGTAGCGAATCCCTTTGCCTTTATACGGCTCTGGTGGACGTACTTGTCGGATGTTCGATGCAAGAGCACCTACGCGTTCTTTGTTGATACCGCGTACGATGATCTTAGTGTTTGCAGGAACTTCAACTTCAATTCCTGCTTCCGGTGTGAACTCAACCGGATGTGAGTAACCAACGTTCAATACAAGTTTTGTACCTTGAAGTGAAGCACGGTAACCTACCCCAACTAGTTCAAGTGTTTTTTCAAAACCTTTAGAAACGCCCGTCACCATATTATCGACTAATGAACGAGTCGTTCCATGAATAGAACGGTGTTCTTTAGATTCAGAAGGACGGATAACTGTGATCACGTTACCTTCTTGCTCGATTTTAAGATCCGCGTTAAATGTGTTTGTAAGTTCGCCTTTTGGTCCTTTAACTGTAACGAAGTTACCATCAGCGATGGTTACTGTTACGTCAGCAGGTACCTCAATCGGCTTTTTGCCAATACGGGACATTCAATTGCACCTCCATTCATTTGTTACGAATTACCAGACGTAAGCTACTACTTCTCCGCCTACTTGTTTAGCACGTGCTTCCTTATCAGTAAGGACACCATGTGATGTTGAAACGAGGGCGATACCAAGACCATTCAAAACTTTAGGCACTTCGTTTGTTTTTGCATATACACGAAGACCAGGTTTAGAAATACGTTTAAGACCTGTGATAACACGCTCATTGTTTTGACCATATTTAAGGAAAATGCGGATGATACCTTGTTTGCTATCCTCTACGAATTCAACTTCGCGGACGAAACCTTCACGTTTCAAGATCTCTGCAATTTCTTTTTTCATATTTGAAGCAGGTACTTCAAGCTTCTCGTGACGAACCATGTTGGCGTTACGGATGCGTGTAAGCATATCTGCGATCGGATCACTCATTGTCATTCCATTTACCTCCTTCCCAAATTGCCGGGTTTACCAGCTGGCTTTTTTAACGCCTGGAATTTGTCCCTTGTACGCTAGTTCGCGGAAACAAATACGGCAAAGCTTGAATTTACGATATACAGAATGCGGACGACCACAACGCTCGCAGCGTGTGTATGCCTGCACTGGGTGCTTCGGTGTACGTTGTTGTTTTGCGATCATTGATTTTTTAGCCACGTTTACGCCTCCCTCTTATTTACTTTTGGAACGGCATGCCGAACTGCGTTAATAACTCACGTGCTTCTTCGTCGGAGTTTGCAGTTGTAACGATGACGATATCCATACCGCGTATTTTAGAAACTTTATCGTAGTCAATTTCCGGGAAAATAAGTTGCTCTTTTACGCCGAGCGTATAGTTTCCGCGACCATCGAATGCTTTCTTGGAAACACCACGGAAGTCACGTACACGAGGTAACGAAACCGAGATTAGCTTATCAAGGAACTCATACATACGCTCACCGCGTAGTGTAACTTTCGTTCCGATAGGCATGCCTTCACGGAGACGGAATCCCGCGATTGATTTCTTCGCTTTTGTGATGACCGGTTTTTGACCAGCAATAATTGTTAAATCTTCTACCGCTGCGTCAAGTGCTTTCGTGTTTTGAACAGCATCACCAACACCCATGTTGATAACGATCTTGTCCACTTTTGGTACTTGCATTACTGATGTATATTCGAACTTGCTCATAAGAGCAGGTGTAACTTCACTTTTGAACTTTTCTTTTAGACGGCTCATCTGTTGGACCTCCTTTCATCCGTTACTTATTTGTCCAGTAGTTCACCGGATTTTTTAGCAACACGAACTTTTTTGCCATTTTCAATCTTATGTCCTACGCGAGTTGGCTCGCCTGTCTTAGGATCGATTACCATGACGTTTGATACGTGAATCGCTGCCTCTTGGCTAATGATTCCGCCTTGAGGATTTTCTTGGTTAGGTTTCGTGTGTTTTTTAACGATATTAATACCTTCAACAAGTACGCGATCTTTTTTAGGGAAAGCTGCTAGGATCACACCAGTTTTACCTTTGTCTTTACCAGTGATCACCATAACTTTATCGCCTTTTTTAACATGCATTCTGTCGCACCTCCTTGATTGGCACTGTCATGTGGATTAAAGAACTTCTGGAGCTAGGGAAATGATTTTCATGAAGTTACTGTCGCGCAGTTCGCGAGCAACTGGTCCGAAAATACGAGTTCCACGTGGGCTCTTGTCGTCGCGGATGATAACACATGCGTTTTCATCAAACGTAATGTATGAACCATCTTTAC
The DNA here is from genome assembly GCF_033485175.1 of Sporosarcina sp. YIM B06819. Taxonomy (NCBI): domain Bacteria; kingdom Bacillati; phylum Bacillota; class Bacilli; order Caryophanales; family Caryophanaceae; genus Sporosarcina; species Sporosarcina sp. YIM B06819. Next base: position 58,536 of record NZ_JAWLIQ010000011.1, read on the forward strand.
GACGTACACCGCTTTTCGTACGAACGATAACAGCTTTTACAACTTCACCTTTTTTAACAACGCCACCTGGTGTTGCTTTTTTAACCGTAACCACGACTACATCACCAATGTTTGCTACTTTACGGCCTGAACCACCTAAAACCTTAATTGTAAGTACTTCACGAGCGCCTGAGTTGTCAGCGACTTTCATACGACTTTCCTGTTGAATCATTGAGGCTACCTCCTCCCGGATTTTGATCTCCGAACGTTATTAGATAATGACCGCTTTTTCGACGATTTCTAGAACGCGGAAACGTTTTGTTGCTGATAATGGACGAGTTTCCATAATACGAACAACATCACCGATTTTCGCTTCATTCAATTCATCATGGGCCTTGAATTTCTTAGAATACTTTACACGTTTGCCGTATAAGCCGTGTTTCTTTTGCGTTTCGATCATTACAGTAACTGTTTTATCCATTTTGTCGGATACTACACGGCCTGTATATACTTTGCGTTGGTTACGCTCAGTCATGGCTGCAACCTCCTTCATCAGTTATTTGCACTGATTTCTCTTTGACGTATTACAGTTTTCATGCGCGCGATCGATTTACGAACTTCGCGGATGCGCGCAGTGTTTTCTAATTGACCTGTCGCTAGTTGGAAACGAAGGTTGAAAAGCTCTTCTTTCAGTGATTTCACTTTTTGCTCAATCTCTGCAGTTGTTAAGTCACGGATTTCATTAGCTTTCATTAGATTCACCACCAATTTCTTGACGTTTTACAAACTTACATTTGATAGGAAGCTTGTGAGATGCGAGGCGAAGTGCTTCACGTGCAACTTCTTCAGACACACCTGCGATTTCAAACATTACTCTGCCAGGTTTAACAACTGCTACCCAGCCTTCTACAGCACCTTTACCGGAACCCATCCGGACTTCAAGAGGCTTTTTCGTATATGATTTATGCGGGAATATGTTGATCCATACTTTACCGCCACGTTTCATATAACGTGTCATAGAAATACGTGCAGCTTCAATTTGACGGTTTGTGATCCATGCAGATTCCATAGCTTGAATACCGAATTCACCAAACTGAACTGTTGCTCCGCCTTTTGTTGCTCCGCGCATTTTACCACGGAATACACGACGGTATTTAGTGCGTTTAGGCATTAACATATTAGTTGCCTCCTTCCTCAGAGTTCTTCTTCTTCACTGGAAGGACTTCTCCACGATAAATCCACACTTTAACGCCAAGCTTACCATAAGTAGTATCAGCTTCTGCGTGTGCGTAATCAATATCTGCACGTAGAGTATGGAGAGGGACAGTACCTTCACTGTAATGTTCCGCACGAGCGATGTCAGCACCGCCAAGACGTCCAGAAACTTGTGTTTTGATTCCTTTAGCGCCAGAACGAATTGTACGTTGGATCGCTTGTTTTTGTGCACGACGGAATGATACACGACTTTCTAGTTGACGTGCAATTGATTCTGCAACTAGTTTCGCATCAAGATCAGCACGTTTGATTTCTACGATATTAATGTGAACACGCTTGCCTGAGATATCGTTAAGCTGTTTACGAAGTACTTCTACCTCGGCACCACCTTTACCAATTACCATACCTGGCTTCGCAGTGTGAATAGTAACGTTAACACGTTTTGCAGCACGTTCAATTTCCACTTTGGAAACAGATGCATCTACAAGACGTTTTTCAATGTAAGCACGGATTTTTAAATCTTCGTGTAGTAGAGTCGCATAGTCTTTTTCAGCATACCATTTTGACTCCCAATCACGGATGATACCAACCCGTAAACCGTTAGGATGTACTTTTTGACCCACGAATTACCCCTCCTTTTTTTCTGATACCACTACAGTGATGTGGCTTGTGCGTTTGTTGATTGCACTCGCACGTCCCTGTGCACGTGGACGGAAACGTTTCATTGTCGGACCTTCGTCTACGAATACTTCGCTGATGATTAGGTTTTCGACATTCATTTCGTAGTTATGTTCAGCGTTTGCAATCGCTGAGTGTAATACTTTTTCTACTACCGGAGAGGCCGCTTTCGGCGTCAGGCGTAGAATCGCGACAGCTTCACCGATTTTCTTGCCCCGGATAAGATCAACGACTAAACGGACTTTACGAGGAGCAATACGGACTGTGCGGGCAATAGCTTTTGCTTGTTGCATCAGATTAACCTCCTCTCAATTAACGTCTTGTTTTCTTATCGTCAGCGCCATGACCTTTGTATGTGCGCGTAGGTGCGAATTCACCTAGTTTATGACCTACCATATCTTCAGTCACATAGACAGGTACGTGTTTACGTCCGTCGTAGACAGCAATCGTCATTCCGATGAACGACGGGAAGATAGTTGAACGGCGTGACCAAGTTTTAATAACCTGTTTTTTCTCGGCATCCTTTTGTGCTTCAACCTTTTTAATAAGGTGATCGTCTACAAAAGGTCCTTTTTTCAAGCTGCGGCCCATGTCGGAACCTCCCTCCGTGTTTGTACTACGGTCCAATCATTGAACCGCAGTGCGCTCACATTATTTTTTACGACGACGAACAATGAATTTGTCAGACTTGTTGTTTTTCTTACGAGTCTTGAATCCAAGTGTCGGTTTGCCCCAAGGTGTAACTGGTGATTTCATACCAATACCAGTACGTCCTTCACCACCACCGTGTGGATGATCGTTAGGGTTCATTACAGATCCACGAACTGCTGGGCGTTTGCCTAACCAACGTGAACGACCTGCTTTACCAATATTAATAAGTTCGTGTTGCTCATTACCAACGTGACCAATTGTCGCGCGGCATGTAGAAAGGATCATGCGAACTTCTCCAGATTGAAGACGTACGATAACGTATTTATCTTCGCGGCCTAGTAGCTGAGCAGATGTACCTGCTGAACGTACAAGTTGACCACCTTTACCTGGTTTTAATTCGATGTTATGGATAGTTGAACCCATTGGGATGTTTTCAAGTGGAAGTGTGTTACCCACTTTGATATCCGCATCTGGACCTGACATTACTGTCATGCCAACTTCCAATCCTTTTGGTGCGAGGATATAACGTTTCTCCCCGTCTACATAATTAATTAAAGCGATGTTCGCAGAACGGTTTGGATCGTATTCGATCGTAGCAACGCGTCCTGGTATACCATCTTTCCGGCGTTGGAAATCGATGATACGGTATTGGCGCTTGTGGCCTCCACCTTGGTGACGAACAGTAGTCCTACCTGTATTGTTACGGCCGCCTTTCCGTTTAAGCGGTGCAAGCAATGATTTTTCTGGTTTATCTGTAGTAATCTCAGCAAAGTCAGAAGAAGTCATGTTACGACGTCCGTTGGAGGTAGGTTTGTATTTCTTAATCGCCATTGGTGTTCCCTCCTTTGTATAATTAACTGTCTAAGTGATTAAATTAGATATCAAAAAGTTCGATGTCTTTTGAGTCAGCAGCTAGTGTTACAATCGCTTTACGGCGTTTGTTAGTATAACCAGCATGTTTACCCATACGCTTGAACTTACCTTTGTAGTTCTGTACGTTGACTTTTTCGACCTTCACTCCAAAGATTTCTTCAACAGCTTGCTTCACATGTGTTTTGTTTGCGCGCGTGTCAACTTCGAAAGTGTATTTTTTGAATTCCATTTGTTCAGAAGAACGCTCGGTAATGACCGGACGTTTTAGAATATCACGTGCTTCCATTAACCAAGCACCTCCTCTACTTTTTGAACTGCCGCTTTCGTCATAACAAGTTTGTTATGTCCGATAAGGTCAAGAACGTTAATGCCAGATGCAGTTACAACACTGATACCAGGGATGTTACGTGCAGATAACGCTACTGTTTCATCTAGGTCTGCAGTTACGATCAAAGCTTTCTTGTCGATTGCAAGAGCAGATAATACCTTGATGAATTCTTTTGTTTTTGGTGCATCGAATGTTAGTCCTTCAAGAACGATCATGTCCTCTTCGCGCACTTTCTGAGAAAGAGCTGAAAGAAGAGCTAGTCTACGAACTTTTTTCGGTAGTTTGTAGCTATAGCTTCTTGGATTTGGACCGAATACGATACCGCCTCCACGCCATTGCGGTGAACGGATTGACCCTTGACGAGCACGACCTGTTCCTTTTTGGCGCCATGGTTTACGTCCACCACCAGCGACTTCCGCGCGTGTTTTTACTTTATGGTTACCTTGGCGCAATGACGCACGCTGTTGGACCAATGCTTCAAATAAGACAGCTTCGTTCGGCACGATTCCAAAAATCGCATCATTTAGTTCGATGTCGCCGACAGAAGAACCTGTCTGGTTTAGTACGGATACTTTAGGCATTCCTATTTCCTCCTTTCTTTAATGGTCAGTTCCCTTTGATTGCGCTACGCACTTGTAGAAGTGATTTGCGTGATCCAGGAACGTTACCTTTTACAAGTAGTAAGTTACGTTCTACGTCTACTCGTACGATTTCAAGATTTTGAATCGTTACTGTTTTGCCACCCATACGTCCAGGCATTTTCTTACCTTTAAATACACGTTGTGCGTCAACAGATCCGATTGAACCTGGTGCACGGTGGAAACGTGATCCGTGGCTCATAGGTCCTTGTGAGAAACCGTGGCGTTTAACAACACCTTGGAATCCTTTACCTTTTGTTGTTCCTGTAATGTCGACGATATCGCCTTCAGCGAAAGTATCAACTTTGACTTCCTGACCAACTTCGTACCCGTTCACGTCTAATTCGCGGAATTCGCGAATGAAGCGCTTAGGTGCCGTAGCAGCTTTAGCAACATGTCCTTTTTCAGGTTTGTTAGCTAGCTTTTCTCGTTTATCTTCAAAACCGATTTGGATTGATTCGTAGCCGTCCGTTTCTTTTGTCTTCTTTTGAAGAACAACGTTTTGTCCAGCTTCAATCACTGTTACCGGGATGAGATCGCCGTTTTCAGCAAATACTTGCGTCATACCGACTTTTCTTCCTAAGATTCCTTTGGTCATTTGTCACACCTCCTGAATTAGTTTAAGTTTTATTTGGTAGCAATTAAAGTTTGATTTCAATGTCTACGCCCGACGGTAAGTCGAGTTTCATTAACGCGTCAACAGTTTGTGGTGTTGGGTTAACGATGTCGATAAGACGTTTGTGTGTACGCATTTCGAACTGCTCGCGCGAATCTTTGTATTTATGCACCGCACGAAGAATCGTGTAAACAGATCTTTCAGTTGGAAGTGGAATCGGACCCGACACACTTGCACCTGAACGTTTTGCTGTTTCTACAATTTTCTCAGCTGATTGATCCAAAATTCTATGATCATATGCTTTCAAACGAATACGAATCTTTTGTTTTGCCATTATTTTCCCTCCTTTTCGCCTATTTTGTTATAGACATTCTCCACGAAAATTTCCCACACACATGCCATGGCAAAGCGGCCTGGTGTGTCGGCAACCTCTCGCTTCATCGCAGTCAAAGACTAACATTAAATATTATACATAAAGAAAAAGAATTCCGCAAGTCTTTTGTGGAATTTCTTTTCTCAACTTTATTATTATAATTCTATTCGATAGAAAATGCAACTGGTACGCTAATAGTCGTAACATTTAACCAAACATCATTACTGTCGCCCAACCAAAAATAATGAGTGGAATGTTGTAATGAATGAACGTTGGCACACATGTATCCCAAATATGATTATGCTGTCCATCCACGCCAAGTCCAGCGGTTGGTCCGAGCGTCGAATCGGATGCTGGAGACCCTGCATCCCCGAGTGCAGCAGCAGTTCCGATTAGTGCGATGATTGCCATGCCACCAAATCCAAACTCCATACTGAGTGGAACAAAGATGGAAGCGATAATCGGAATCGTCGCAAATGATGAACCTATGCCCATCGTTACAATTAAACCAACAAGCAACATAATGAAAGCAGCCATTCCTTTATTATCGCCAAGCATTGCACTCGCACTTTCAACAAGCGTTGTGATGTGACCTGTTGCTTGAAGCACGGATGCAAAACCGTTGGCCGAAATCATAACAAATCCGACGAACGCCATCATGCGCATACCTTCATTAATTAATCCATCAGCTTCTTTCCACTTAAGCGCACCTGTTATATACAGTATCGCAATACCTGTCACCGCTCCCGCAACCATTGATTGAGTAGGAATTTGGACGATTAGTGTTCCGATAAGAGCGGCAATCGTGAAATAGATATTTCTTTTCTTAACTTGCACCTTTTCTTCGAACATATCTGTTTGCCTATCTTCATATTCCCGAGGTTTGCGATAGGAAAAGAATACTGCAATTAACAAGCCAACAACTAAGCCTAGTACAGGAAGTGCCATCGCTTTTGGAATATCAGCCATGTCGATTGCTAGACCAGCTGCCTTCATCTGAATCGCAATAATCTCTTGAAAGATAAAACCATAGCCATATGGCAGCAATATATACGGGGCTGTCAATCCAAACGTCAATACTGATGCGACGAGACGTCGATCCACCTTCAACAAATTTAAAATATGTAGAACAGGTGGTACGAGTAGTGGGATAAAAGCAATATGGATAGGAATAAGATTCTGTGAAAATATCGCCATCGTTAGAAGAATTAGTACGATAAGTACCTTCCCAAGGCCCGCACGATCACTTTCTCCATCCTTTTTAACAATCCGTAGTATAGCAGAGACGAGTAGTTGCGGAATACCTGTTTTTGAAATGGCAACCGCAAATCCTCCTAGCAATGCATAACTGAGTGCAATTGTTGCACCTGCCCCAAGACCTTCTGTAAATGAAGAGATTGTCGCTTCAAACGACAAGCCACCTGTGAGCCCACCTATAATAGAGCCAGCAACAAGCGCCAATACTACGTTAACCCGCATCAAGCTCAATATCAACATAACAAGTACTGCTATAATAACCGCATTCATGCATATTCCTCCCGAGTAACAACTTTTACTTCATCCTAGTAAAGCAATGAAGTAGAATACTTAATCTATCAGAAGATACGCCACCTGTCAATAAATATTTAGTTTTTCTCTCTATTAAAATCTATTAACGAAAAAAATCCCGCCACAAGGGCGGGATTTTCAAGAAAAAAGAATTATTTAATGATTGTTGCTACAACGCCAGCGCCTACAGTACGTCCACCCTCACGGATAGAGAATTTCGTACCTTCTTCAAGAGCGATTGGAGCAATTAGTTCGATTGTCATTTCAATGTTATCTCCAGGCATAACCATTTCTACGCCTTCTGGAAGTGCGATAACGCCAGTCACGTCAGTTGTACGGAAGTAGAACTGTGGACGGTAGTTAGAGAAGAATGGAGTGTGACGTCCACCCTCTTCTTTTGAAAGAACATATACTTCTGAAGTGAACTTCGTGTGCGGAACGATTGTACCTGGTTTAGCAAGTACTTGTCCACGTTGGATATCGTCACGAGCTACACCACGAAGTAGAGCACCGATGTTGTCGCCTGCTTCTGCATAATCAAGAAGTTTACGGAACATCTCTACACCTGTAACAGTTGTAGATTTTGGTTCTTCAACGATACCGATGATGTCAATAACATCCCCAACTTTAACTACTCCACGCTCAACACGTCCAGTAGCAACAGTTCCACGTCCTGTAATTGAGAATACGTCCTCAACAGGCATCATGAATGGTTTTTCAGTATCACGTGGTGGTGTTGGGATATACTCGTCAACAGCAGCCATAAGTTCCATGATTTTTTCTTCGTATGCTTCGTCGCCTTCAAGTGCTTTAAGAGCAGAACCTTTGATGACAGGAATGTCATCGCCAGGGAAGTCATATTCAGAAAGAAGATCACGAATTTCCATTTCTACAAGCTCAAGAAGCTCTTCGTCATCAACCATATCACATTTGTTCATGAAGACAACTAGGTATGGAACACCAACTTGACGTGAAAGAAGGATGTGCTCACGTGTTTGTGGCATCGGGCCATCAGCTGCAGAAACAACTAGGATTCCGCCGTCCATTTGAGCAGCACCAGTGATCATGTTTTTAACATAGTCGGCGTGACCTGGGCAGTCAACGTGTGCGTAGTGACGAGTTGCAGTTTCGTACTCGATGTGTGAAGTATTGATTGTGATTCCACGCTCTTTTTCTTCTGGCGCGTTATCAACGTCAGCGTATGAACGAGCTGTACCACCTAATTTTTTAGAAAGAACTGTTGCGATTGCTGCAGTTAGAGTTGTTTTACCATGGTCAACGTGACCAATTGTTCCAACGTTAGCATGTGTTTTGGACCGATCGAATTTTTCTTTACCCATTTGGGAATTCCTCCTTAAAATATGAAAGTTTTTTGTTTTTATTTGTAATTACGGGTGTCGGAGGGGCCCCTCCAACTACCCATATCTTACAAGTTATTTATTATGGAAACAAGTTCAATTTATAAATTATTCGCCCTTGTTTTTCTTGATTATTTCTTCTGCAATTGATTTTGGCACTTCTTCGTAGTGATCAAATACCATTGAGAAGTTTCCGCGTCCTTGTGTGTTAGAACGAAGAGCTGTTGCATAGCCAAACATATTCGCAAGTGGAACCATTGCACGAACTACTTGTGCGTTACCACGTGCTTCCATTCCTTCTACACGACCACGACGTGATGTAACATCACCCATGATATCTCCCATGTATTCTTCAGGAATAATTACTTCAACTTTCATCATCGGCTCAAGAAGAACCGGGTTAACTTTTGATACAGCGTTTTTCAATGCCATAGATGCAGCAATTTTAAACGCCATTTCATTGGAGTCAACATCATGATAAGAACCGTCGAATAGACGAGCTTTAATGTCAATCAAAGGATAACCAGCGATTACACCATTATCAAGTGAATCACGGATACCTGCTTCAACTGCCGGAATATATTCACGTGGAACTGTTCCTCCGACAACGTTATTAATGAATTCGAATCCTTTTCCTTCTTCGTTAGGAGAGAATTCGATCCAAACGTGACCAAACTGTCCGCGTCCACCGGATTGACGCACGAATTTACCTTCAACTTCCGCTGAAGCACGGAATGTTTCACGGTAAGATACTTGCGGAGCACCGACGTTCGCTTCTACATTGAATTCACGACGCATACGGTCTACAAGAACGTCAAGATGCAATTCACCCATACCAGCAATGATTACTTCTCCTGTTTCTTGGTCTGTGTGCGCACGGAATGTTGGGTCTTCCTCTTGAAGCTTAGCAAGTGCCATACCCATTTTATCTTGGTCGGCTTTTGTTTTCGGCTCAACAGAAAGTGAAATTACTGGCTCTGGGAACTCCATTGATTCCAGAATTACAAGTGCTTTGTCGTCACAAAGTGTATCACCTGTACCTGTATCTTTAAGTCCAACTGCAGCAGCAATTTCCCCTGCATGTACTTCAGCGATTTCTTCACGGGAGTTCGCATGCATTTGTAGGATACGTCCTACGCGCTCACGCTTACCTTTAGAAGAGTTTTGTACGTATGATCCTGATTGAAGAACACCAGAATACACACGGAAGAATGTCAATTTACCTACATAAGGATCCGTCATAACTTTGAATGCAAGTGCCGAGAATGGCTCTTCGTCACTTGAGTGACGTTCTACTTCTTCGTCATTTTCAGGATTTGTTCCTTTCATAGCAGGAATATCTAGTGGTGATGGAAGGTAGTCAATAACTGCGTCTAGGACGAGTTGGACACCTTTGTTTTTGAATGCAGTTCCACATACAACTGGGTAGAATTCAACAGCTAATGTAGCATTACGAATAGCTGTTTTGATTTCTGCAATTGTAATTTCTTCTTCATCCAAGAACTTGTTCATTAGATCTTCGTCGAATTCAGCAACTGCTTCAACTAGTTTCTCACGGTATTCTGTAGCTTGTGCAAGATATTCTTCAGGAATATCTCTCACTTCTGTGTTCATACCTGTGTCGTCAGCATAGAAAGTTGCTTTCATTTCTACTAAATCGATAATACCGTGGAATGTATCTTCCGCACCCATCGGCAATTGAATTGGATGTGCATTAGCTCCAAGACGTTCATGAAGCGTACCGATAGAGTATAGGAAGTCTGCACCGGTTTTGTCCATTTTGTTGACGAAAACTAGACGTGGAACGCCGTAGTTTGTCGCTTGACGCCAAACTGTTTCAGTTTGTGGTTCAACGCCCGATTGAGCGTCAAGTACTGTTACAGCACCATCAAGAACACGAAGTGAACGTTCAACTTCAACAGTGAAGTCCACGTGACCTGGTGTATCGATGATGTTTACGCGGTGAGCTTTCCACTCTGCTGTTGTTGCAGCAGAAGTGATTGTGATTCCGCGTTCTTGTTCCTGTTCCATCCAGTCCATTTGAGATGCACCTTCATGCGTTTCCCCGATTTTGTGGATTTTACCAGTGTAGTAAAGAATACGCTCAGTCGTAGTTGTTTTACCAGCATCGATGTGAGCCATGATACCGATGTTACGTGTATTCTCTAAGGAGAATTTTCTAGCCATGTATTTGATCTCCTTCCGTCTCGGATTAGAGTACTAAAGAACTGCTTGATTTTACCAGCGGTAGTGAGCGAATGCTTTGTTCGCTTCTGCCATTTTGTGCATTTCTTCGCGTTTTTTCACAGATGCACCTGTGTTGTTAGAAGCGTCAAGGATTTCGTTCGCAAGACGTTCTTCCATTGTTTTTTCTCCGCGTGTGCGTGAGTAGTTAACAAGGTAACGAAGTCCAAGTGTTGTACGGCGATCAGGACGTACTTCAACTGGTACTTGATAGTTTGCTCCACCTACACGGCGTGCTTTTACTTCAAGAACTGGCATTACATTGTTAAGTGCCGCTTCAAATACTTCAAGTGGCTCCTTACCAGAACGTTCTTTTACAAGCTCGAACGCACCATAGAGGATTTTTTGAGATGTACCTTTTTTACCGTCAACCATCATTTTATTGATGAGACGTGAGACGAGCTTCGAATTATAAATCGGATCCGGAAGTACGTCACGTTTAGCAACAGGGCCTTTACGTGGCATGTTGTTATCCTCCTTTCAAGAAACTAATTTAGATTTTTTAGATTAAGATTTTTTAACTTTAGGTCTTTTAGCTCCGTATTTAGAACGGCTTTGCATACGTCCAGTAACTCCGGCAGTATCAAGTGCTCCACGAACAACATGGTAACGAACACCAGGTAAGTCTTTTACGCGTCCTCCACGAATAAGTACTACGCTGTGCTCTTGTAGGTTGTGACCTTCACCAGGAATGTACGCATTGACTTCCATAGAGTTTGTCAAACGAACACGTGCATATTTACGAAGTGCCGAGTTCGGCTTCTTCGGTGTCATTGTACCGACACGTGTACAAACACCCCGTTTTTGTGGTGAGTTCACGTTTGTCATTGACTTTTTGAAGCTGTTATAGCTTTTCCCGAGTGCTGGTGATTTAGAACTTTCCGAGTTAGGTTTACGCGGTTTACGAACTAATTGATTAATTGTAGGCATCGGTTTTTCCTCCTTCCGTACTTCTTTTTTAAGACCACACATCCAGGTGGTTCATTTTTGGGGTAAAAACAAAGTCTTTGTGCTTTTTTCACACAAAAACCATTATCCAGTAATCGCAACCACGGCTGCACCGACTTGAATTCCACATGCATTTCCGAGTCTATCTTTCGAATCAACATATGTCACTTGGATGCTATGAAGCTTGGCTTCCTCCATTACTGGAGCGATAACCCGTTCTTCTGCATCTTGCGCGATAATGACTGCAGTCACTATCCCTGCACGGATCGCTTTCACTGTCTGCTTTGTACCGATGATTGTCTTCTTTGCCCGCTCGACTTTTTCATAAGACATTTCCATATCCTCCAAAGTACAGACATTCAACTATCAACCTTTTGTATATTATCATCTAGCGAGAAAATTGTCAACACATAAAGGATAAAACGGGGAGAATTGAATTCCCCCGTTTCAGCATTGATTTATTCAGCGATAACTTTCTTAGCCGAATTCTTCTCTCCACCTTGTTCCATAACGATGTGACGGTAACGTTGCATTCCCGTTCCAGCTGGTACAAGTTTCCCGATAATAACGTTTTCCTTCAAACCAAGTAGTTCGTCGGTTTTCCCTTTGATAGCTGCATCCGTCAAGACACGAGTTGTTTCTTGGAATGATGCTGCCGACAAGAAGGATTCTGTTTCAAGTGATGCTTTTGTAATACCGAGAATGACAGGGCGACATGTCGCTGGAACTTTACCAACTTTAAGTACCACTGCATTCGCATCTGAGAATTGATGGATATCAAGTAGTGAGCCCGGCAATAGATCCGTGTCACCCGCTTCAATAACTCGCACTTTACGAAGCATTTGGCGAACCATTACTTCTACGTGCTTGTCACCAATTTCAACACCTTGCATACGGTATACTTTTTGAACTTCTTTCAAGAGGTAATTCTGAACAGTGGCAACGTCTTTTACAACAATCAATTCTTTCGGATCGATAGAACCTTCTGTAATGACTTCACCGCGGTCAATAGAATCGCCGACTTCAACTTTCAAGCGTGCATTGTATGGCGCAAGATACTTACGCGTTTCAACATCGCCTTGAATTGTAATTTCTTTCTGACCTTCACGGATTTCATCGATTTCAATGATGCTACCTTTGATTTCCGAAATAACCGCTTGCCCTTTCGGATTTCGCGATTCAAAGATCTCTTGGATACGAGGAAGACCTTGTGTAATATCATCCCCAGCAACTCCACCTGTATGGAACGTACGCATCGTAAGCTGTGTACCAGGCTCACCGATAGATTGTGCAGCGATAATACCAACCGCTTCACCAACCTCGACTGTTTCACCTGTTGCCAAGTTGATGCCGTAACATTTCTTACAGACGCCGTGTTTCGTATTACAAGTAAACGCCGAACGAATTGTCACAGTTTCAAGACCCGCATCAAGTATGTTACGTGCAGCATCCGCTGTGATTAAACCGTCTTTTTCAAGAATCAATTTACCTGTTTCAGGATGGTAAATTGTTTTCTTCGTGTGACGACCTTCAATACGTTCATCCAGCCCTTCAATCAATTCCGAGCCTTCCATCAATGCACTAATTTCCAGACCACGGTCTGTTCCACAGTCATCTTCACGAACAATAACGTCCTGTGCAACGTCGACAAGTCGGCGTGTTAAGTAACCCGAGTCAGCTGTCTTAAGTGCTGTATCCGCAAGTCCTTTACGCGCACCGTGTGTGGAGATGAAGTACTCAAGTACTGTCAACCCTTCACGGAATGAAGATTTGATTGGAAGTTCGATAATACGACCAGCCGGGTTGGCCATCAGACCACGCATACCCGCAAGCTGCGTGAAGTTGGACGCGTTACCCCGCGCACCAGAGTCACTCATCATATAAATCGGGTTCGAGTGATCAAGAGAATCCATTAGCTTAGCTTGGATAACATCCTTCGCATGACTCCAGTAAGAAATAACACGATCATATCGTTCTTCTTCTGTTATGAGACCGCGGCGGAATTGTTGTAGCACTTTATCCACTTTATCTTGCGCTTCTTGCAAAATGTCATCTTTGTTAGGTAATACAACGATATCAGAAATACCGATTGTAATTCCTGCACGTGTTGAATATTTGAATCCAAGGTTTTTCATACGGTCGAGCATTCTCGACGTTTCCGTAATGTGGAAACGCTTGAAGATTTCCGCAATAATATTCCCAAGAATCTTTTTCTTGAATGGCTCCACAAGTTCCATTTCTGCAAAGTGTTTTTTCACATCTACAGTACCTGAAACGAAATATTTGTCGGGCGTTTCAACTTCCAAGTTGGAATTTGTCGGCTCGTTAATATATGGGAACGACTCTGGTAGGATTTCGTTAAAAATAACCTTTCCGACTGTCGTCAAAAGGAGTTTTCCATTTTGTTCTTCAGTAAATGTCGGGTTATTCAATGAACCTGCCTGAATAGCAATTCGCGAATGAAGATGCACATGACCATTATGGTAAGCAATAAGCGCTTCGTCCGCATTGTAGAACACAGTTCCTTCACCTGTTGCACCTTTACGTTCCAACGTAATGTAATAGTTCCCTAATACCATATCCTGGGACGGTGTAACAACCGGCTTTCCGTCTTTCGGGTTCAAAATGTTTTGCGCAGCTAGCATGAGTAAACGTGCTTCTGCTTGCGCCTCCGCTGATAAAGGAACGTGAACAGCCATCTGGTCACCATCGAAGTCAGCGTTATAAGCTGTACAAACGAGTGGATGCAGTGTGATTGCGCGCCCTTCTACAAGAATCGGCTCAAACGCTTGAATTCCAAGACGGTGAAGAGTTGGTGCTCGGTTCAGAAGGACTGGATGCTCTCTAATGACATCTTCAAGAACGTCCCATACTTCCGAATGAAGGCGTTCAATTTTACGCTTAGCACTCTTAATATTATGTGCAAGTCCTCGTTCAACGAGTTCTTTCATCACAAATGGTTTAAACAATTCAATCGCCATTTCTTTCGGCAAACCACACTGATACATTTTCAAGTTAGGTCCTACGACGATAACGGAACGACCAGAATAGTCAACACGTTTTCCAAGTAAGTTTTGACGGAATCGTCCTTGCTTACCTTTCAACATATGAGAAAGAGATTTCAATGGACGGTTACCTGGTCCTGTAACAGGACGACCACGACGACCATTATCAACAAGTGCATCCACTGCTTCTTGCAGCATCCGCTTCTCGTTCTGAACGATGATGCCTGGAGCTCCAAGGTCAAGTAAACGTTTCAATCTGTTATTCCGGTTAATAACCCTCCGGTATAAATCATTCAAGTCAGAAGTTGCAAAACGTCCACCGTCAAGCTGTACCATCGGGCGTAGTTCTGGCGGAATAACCGGCAGTACTTCAAGTACCATCCATTCAGGTTTATTGCCTGAGTTACGGAATGATTCAACAACTTCAAGTCGTCTAATCGCACGCGTACGACGTTGTCCTTGAACAGTTTTCAATTCTTCTTTCAAGAATTCCATTTCTTTATCCAGATCGATTGCCATCAAAAGTCGTTCAATAGCTTCAGCACCCATAAGTGCTTGGAACTTAGAACCATACTTTTCACGGTAAATACGATATTCCCTTTCAGAAAGCAATTGCTTTCTTTCAAGTGGTGTATCTGCGGGATCTACAACAACATAAGATGCGAAGTAGATGATTTCTTCCAAAGCACGTGGTGTCATATCGAGAATAAGTCCCATACGACTTGGAATTCCTTTGAAATACCAAATATGTGTTACCGGAGCTGCAAGTTCAATATGCCCCATACGTTCACGGCGCACTTTTTGACGAGTTACTTCGACTCCACAACGATCACAAACGACGCCTTTATAGCGTACACGTTTATACTTACCGCAATGACATTCCCAATCTTTCGTAGGTCCGAAAATACGTTCACAGAACAGACCATCTTTTTCAGGTTTTAATGTACGGTAGTTGATTGTTTCTGGCTTTTTCACTTCACCATATGACCATGAACGAATCTTATCTGGTGAAGCGAGGCCGATTTTCATATACTCAAAATTGTTTACATCTATCAAGGAGCCTACCTCCCTTTAGTCTTATCGCTGCAATTGGCTTTTCCGAGCAAGCGCACACCTTTTATTATAAAAAAATATGAAGGGGGAACATCATATTCCCCCTAAAAAATCAGTTGTATCTTCACTAGGCAAATCAGACAGGCTGATCTTCTTTTATCAGATTCAGAGCGTCCGTTGGTTGCATATCATCATCTTCATCAAGATCACGTAACTCGATTTCTTCTAAGTCGAGTGACAACATCTTCACGTCCAGCCCAAGGCTTTGAAGTTCCTTAATAAGAACCTTGAATGATTCCGGAACACCTGGTTGAGGAACGCTTTCACCTTTGACAATCGCTTCATACGTTTTCACGCGTCCTACAACGTCATCGGATTTCACAGTTAGAATTTCTTGAAGCGTATAGGCTGCCCCGTATGCTTCAAGCGCCCAAACTTCCATCTCCCCGAAACGCTGTCCACCAAACTGAGCTTTACCACCCAGCGGCTGTTGCGTAACGAGTGAGTAAGGTCCTGTTGAACGAGCATGAAGCTTATCGTCAACCATATGCGCCAGTTTAATCAAGTACATGACACCGACTGATACACGGTTGTCGAACGCTTCACCAGAACGACCATCATACAGAATTGTTTTTCCGTCGCGATCCATTCCAGCCTCTTCCATCGTTTCCCAAACATCTTCTTCATTAGCTCCGTCAAATACAGGCGAAGCCATATGAATACCAAGACTACGAGAAGCCATACCTAAGTGCATTTCCAGAACTTGTCCGATATTCATACGTGATGGTACACCCAATGGGTTAAGCATGACATCGATCGGTGTGCCATCCGGTAAGTAAGGCATATCCGATTCAGGCAAGATACGAGAAATTACCCCTTTGTTTCCGTGACGCCCGGCCATTTTATCCCCGACAGAAATTTTACGTTTCTGGACGATATAAGCACGAACTAGCTGGTTAACGCCCGGTGGCAATTCGTCACCGTCTTCACGATTAAACACTTTCACATCAAGTACAATCCCACCTGCACCGTGTGGAACACGTAGGGATGTATCGCGAACTTCACGTGCTTTTTCGCCAAAGATTGCGTGTAGTAGTCTTTCTTCAGCTGTCAGCTCTGTAACACCTTTTGGAGTCACTTTACCAACAAGAATATCGCCATCACGAACTTCAGCACCAACACGGATAATTCCGCGGTCGTCAAGATTACGAAGCGCATCTTCACCAACGTTTGGAATATCACGCGTAATCTCTTCAGGTCCTAGCTTTGTATCTCGTGCTTCAGATTCGTACTCTTCGATATGAACCGAAGTGAATACATCATCCTTCACAAGACGTTCACTCATGATGATAGCATCTTCATAGTTGTAACCATCCCATGTCATAAACGCCATTAGAACGTTACGACCAAGAGCAAGCTCTCCTTGTTCCATTGAAGGTCCGTCCGCTAAAATTTCAAGCGGCTTGACACGATCTCCAACACTAACAATCGGACGTTGGTTATAACATGTTCCTTGGTTCGAACGGATAAAGTTTTCAAGACGATAAATTGTAAGATCACCTTGCACTTCTTTGCCATCCACCGTCTCAATACGTCGAACGCGAATTTCTTTCGCTTCAACATGCTCTACAATCCCATCGTATTTCGCAAGAACTGCGGCACCTGAGTCACGTGCTGATACGTGTTCCATACCCGTTCCGACGAAAGGCGCTTCTGGATTAAGTAAAGGTACTGCTTGACGTTGCATGTTCGCTCCCATTAGGGCACGGTTGGAGTCATCATTCTCAAGGAATGGAATACATGCCGTTGCCGCAGAAACAACCTGCTTTGGTGATACATCCATATAATCGATCTGTTCACGTTTAAATACAGTGTTATCCCCTTGGAAACGACCTACGACTCCCTCTTTGACGAAAGAACCATCTTCTGCAAGGATTGCATTTGCCTGTGCTACGACATAGTTATCTTCCACATCGGCAGTTAAATAATCGATTTGGGCAGTTACTTTACCTGTCGTAGGATCAACTTTTCGGTATGGTGTTTCAATGAATCCGAACTTGTTTACTTTTGCAAATGTTGAAAGTGAGTTAATCAGCCCGATATTTGGTCCCTCTGGCGTCTCAATCGGACACATACGTCCATAGTGAGAGTAGTGAACGTCTCGGACTTCCATCCCAGCACGTTCCCGTGTCAATCCACCGGGCCCAAGTGCAGATAGCCTACGTTTATGTGTCAGTTCCGCAAGCGGGTTCGTCTGATCCATGAACTGGGAAAGCTGCGAGCTTCCGAAAAACTCTTTAATCGACGCAATAACCGGACGAATATTAATCAGTTGCTGCGGTACGATTGATTGTGTGTCATTAATAGACATACGTTCTTTTACAACACGCTCCATACGAGAAAGTCCGATACGGAACTGATTTTGCAGAAGTTCTCCAACTGAACGAAGTCGACGATTACCAAGATGATCAATATCATCCGTGTTGCCCACGCCATGAAGGAGGTTGAAGAAATA
Source organism: Sporosarcina sp. YIM B06819 (assembly GCF_033485175.1). Lineage (NCBI taxonomy): Bacteria > Bacillati > Bacillota > Bacilli > Caryophanales > Caryophanaceae > Sporosarcina > Sporosarcina sp. YIM B06819. The sequence continues at coordinate 76,558 of NZ_JAWLIQ010000011.1, forward strand.
ACTAATGGATGCAACGATGTCCGCAGGCGTTACATGCTTAATAGACTCATCGACATATGCGTTGGAGATAACATTAATAACTTGTTTCTCTTCGCTTTTTGGAGAATATATTTTAATGGATTGAATTGTAATTTTCTCATCAAGCACTCCACTTGAATGGGTAATCTCTTCGAAACCAATTCCCTTTTCCAAATGCGGAAGAAGGCGGTCCAATGTACGACGATCAATGAGTTGATCTTTCTCCAGTAAAATTTCTCCTGTTTCAGGATCAACTAGCGTTTCTGCAACAGTTTGATTGAACAAACGGTTTTGCGCATGCAGTTTTTTGTTCATTTTATAACGCCCAACATTCGCTAGGTCATACCTTTTCGCATCGAAGAAACGAGAGAACAACAAGTTCTTCGCGCTATCAAGTGTTGGTGGTTCACCTGGACGAAGGCGCTCGTATATTTCAAGTAATGCCTTTTCAGAGCTTTCGGTATTATCTTTTTCAAGCGTGTTGCGTAAATACTCATTGTCACCGATTAACTCGATAATTTCCTGGTCGGATGAGAATCCGAGCGCACGAAGGAGTACAGTAACCGGCAGTTTTCGCGTTCGATCAATTCGAACGTGAACAACATCTTTTGCATCTGTTTCATATTCAAGCCAAGCACCACGGTTCGGAATGACAGTTGCGCCAAATCCGCGTTTCCCGTTTTTGTCGGTCTTATCGCTGTAATAAACGCTTGGTGAGCGAACAAGCTGCGAAACAATTACCCGTTCCGCACCGTTAATAACGAACGTCCCGTTTTCTGTCATGAGCGGGAAATCACCCATGAAGACATCTTGCTCTTTTACTTCTTCTGTTTCTTTGTTATGCAAGCGAACTTTTACGCGCAGCGGTGCTGCATACGTTACGTCACGCTCTTTCGATTCATCAACTGGATACTTAGGATCTCCTAGCTGATAGTCGATAAATTCCAACGAAAGATTTCCCGTAAAATCTTGAATCGGGGAAATATCGCGGAACATTTCGCGTAGCCCTTCTTCCATGAACCACTCATAAGATGCCGTCTGGATTTCAATCAGATTCGGCAGATCCAGCACTTCGCTGATCCGTGCGAAACTTCTACGCTGACGGTGTTGACCATACTGAACTAAATGACCTGTCAACTCTTTCACCCCTCATAAAACAATATTAGTCCTTTGCGAAACCATAAAAATAGTGTATGATATCGAAAAAAACAAAAAGAAAACGAGTTCCGGTAAGAGCTCATTTTCGGTTTGACAATCTTTTATACATCGCTAGTATACCTTTTGTTTCCATTTCTCATACAAATGGGCATACGAACGCACTATAATAATTTATGCATTTTACAACATTACCATATCATCACTCTGGAGTCAAGACTTTTTGACTCTCAAAATATAATAACCCCTCTTTTTTACGACTACCTCAACGTTACCGAAAAGTTCTTCCAAACGATCTATCGTCGAAGGCGCTCCTTGTTTCTTCTGGATGACTACCCACAGTTCGCCACCAACTACAAGTTTCAAAAAAGCTCCCTCATAAAAATTGAATACCGTCTCTTTTCCTGCACGGATTGGCGGATTCGTCAAAATCGCGGCAAACCCTTTTGTTGTGACCGCAGATAATGCATCGCTCGGATAAATTTCTGCATTCGCAATATCGTTTTGTCGCGCATTATGCACAGCAAGAGAGAGCGCTCGTTCATTCACATCAATCATGTGAATACTCCGTTCCGGAAAAGATGCGGCAATCGACAAACCAATTGGACCATAGCCACAACCGACGTCCAGAATAGCTCCTTCCGTTTCCGGCATAACAAAAGCTTCAGCGAGGAGTCGCGAACCAAAATCCACTTCACCTTTACTGAATACCCCAGCATCCGTCTTAAAACGTAGTGTTTTTCCACGCAACACCGCGGACCACTCTTTCGGATCACTTTTCACTTTCGGATCTCTCGAGTAATAATGTTCAGACATGTAAGTCCTCCTCTCGAATAATCACTTGCAGATAAAAAAACGAAGAAAAGCCCGTCCATATCCGACGAGCTTCCCTTCATTTATTCAAAAAAATTATTTAAGTTCGATTACTGCGCCAACTTCTTCAAGTTTAGCTTTCATTTCTTCTGCTTCTTCTTTAGAAGCGCCTTCTTTGATTGCTTTTGGAGCGTTATCAACTACTTCTTTCGCTTCTTTCAAGCCTAGGCCAGTAAGTTCACGAACAGCTTTGATAACTTTGATTTTTTGATCTCCAGCAGATGTAAGAACTACGTCGAATTCAGTTTGCTCAGCAGCAGCTTCTCCGCCACCAGCACCCATCATTGCAACTGGAGCTGCAGCTGTTACGCCGAACTCGTCTTCGATTGCTTTTACAAGGTCGTTTAGTTCAAGAACTGTCATTTCTTTGATTGCTTCAAGGATTTGTGCGTTAGTCATTATATTTTCCTCCTAATAATTGTTTTTGTCGAGCTTTAGCTCGCAAGTTGTATTTCAGGCCGCTTGATTAAGCGCCTTGTTCTTCTTTTTGTTCTGCAACGGCTTTCGTAACAAGCGCGAAGTTGCGCATTGGAGCTTGAAGCACGCTGAGAAGCATAGAAAGTAGACCGTCGCGTGATGGAAGTTCCGCCAACGCTTTAATGTCTGCTTCTGATGCAACTACACCTTCGATGACACCAGCTTTAATTTCTAGTTTGTCATTTTTCTTTGCAAAATCGTTAAGGATTTTTGCAGGAGCAACAACGTCTTCGTTTGAGAATGCAATTGCGTTTGGCCCTGTAAGGTATTCGTTCAACCCTTCAAGTCCTACAGCTTCAGCAGCACGGCGTGACATTGAGTTTTTGTAAACTTTAAAGTCAATACCCGCTTCACGAAGTTGTTTACGAAGTTCAGTAACTTGGCCAACATCAAGACCACGATAATCAACAACAACAACGGATGCTGATGCTTTTAACTTGTCAGAAATCTCACCAACTACCGCTTGTTTCGCTTCTAGTATCTTGCTCATCTGGACACCTCCTAAAAAATTTGGGGTCACTTATACCGATATGAAAAAGCCCTCGTAGCTACATAATGTAGAAACGAGGGCAGAAAAGTCGTCATCTTTAAAATAAAAGAGCGTCTTGTCCTCGGCAGGAATTTTAAGCGGCATGCCGCACCTACTGTCTACGGTACAAATGGTTATATTCACAACAAAAGTCATCTTACCAGAGGACTAGTTATTTGTCAATGTTAGTTTTTAATAACTACGCTTGAAGGATCAATTTTAACAGCAGGGCCCATTGTAGATGTCACATTAACAGACTTCATGTATGTGCCTTTTGCTGATGCAGGTTTCGCTTTTTGCACTGTTTCAAAAACAGTTGCAAAGTTTTCTACAAGCTTTTCGTTGTCGAATGAAGCTTTTCCGATTGGAGCATGGATAATTCCAGCTTTGTCTGCACGGTATTCAACTTTACCTGCTTTGATTTCTTCGATAGCTTTTGTAACATCAAATGTTACTGTACCTGTTTTCGGGTTCGGCATAAGTCCTTTTGGTCCAAGAACACGACCAATTTTACCTACTTCACCCATCATGTCAGGCGTCGCAACGATAACGTCGAAATCGAACCAACCTTGTTGGATTTTAGTGATGTACTCTGCGTCTCCAGCATAGTCTGCACCAGCAGCTTCCGCCTCTTTAAGTTTTTCGCCTTTAGCGAAAACAAGAACACGTTGAGTTTTACCAGTACCGTTCGGAAGCACTACTGCTCCACGGATTTGCTGATCGTTTTTACGAGTGTCGATTCCAAGACGGAATGCAACTTCGATTGTTGCGTCAAAATTAACTGTGCTAGTTTTTTTCGCAAGTTCAATCGCTTCGTTCACGTCGTATGCTTTCATACGTTCTACAAGCTTTGCAGCTTCTGCGAACTTCTTACCTTTTTTAGCCATTTAAAATTTCCTCCTCGATTGTGGTTTTAACGGATTAAACCTCCCACGAATAAGGGTTGCGTGTTCCAGAGAACGAGCGCAACCCCCACTACAAAGAAACAGCACTTCATGAAATCAAGATCAGTCCTCGATCGTGATACCCATGCTGCGTGCAGTACCTTCAACCATTGCCATCGCTGCTTCAACTGATGCTGCGTTTAGATCTTGCATCTTTGTTTCTGCAATTTCGCGAACTTTATCGCGTTTTACAGTAGCAACTTTCTTTTTATTCGGCTCACCTGAACCTTTTTGAAGATTAGCTGCAACCTTCAGCAATACTGCTGCCGGTGGAGTTTTTGTAATGAATGTGAATGAACGATCTTCGAACACAGAAATCACAACAGGAATAATTAGACCTGCTTGATCAGCTGTACGCGCATTGAATTCTTTACAGAATCCCATGATGTTCACACCTGCTTGTCCTAGCGCCGGTCCAACTGGTGGAGCCGGGTTCGCTTTTCCAGCAGGAATTTGCAATTTAACAACTTTAATGATTTTTTTAGCCACGAGACACACCTCCTTAAGTCCGTGATGTGGTAATAGGGTTACCCCTCCCACTCAATATGTGCCTGCCGGCTTACGCCGGTAGAATTTGGTTAATCCGTTCAGATTACTTAGTCATAGTCTGACCTTTGAAATGATACCACAATTTTGCAATGTACGCAAGTGGCAATCGATTATAATTTTTCAACCTGTTCAAAGTCGAGTTCCATTTTCGTTTCCCGACCAAACATATCGACAGATACTTTCACTTTCGCCTTCTCTAGATCAATCTCTTCCACTTTACCTTGGAAATGCGCGAATGGCCCTTCAAGTACTTGAACCATTTCACCAAGAACGTAGTCAACTTCTATCTTACGCTCTTTCACACCCATCTGCTTAAGGATGAAAGTGACTTCCTCAGGCAGCAACGGTGTTGGCTTCGCCCCTCCACCAGAAGAACCGATAAAACCTGTAACTCCAGGTGTATTGCGGACAACATACCATGAATCATCCGTCATAATAATTTCCACCAAGACATAACCAGGGAATGTTTTTTTCATCATTACCCGCTTCTTGCCATCTTTGAAGTCTGTTTCTTCTTCTTCTGGGATGACGACGCGGAAAATTTTATCTTGCATCCCCATCGTTTCTACACGTTTCTCCAGGTTAGCTTTTACTTTGTTTTCATAACCGGAATACGTATGAACGACATACCAATTTTTCTCCATATCCATAATAACGAGGACTGTACGTCCGTCCCTCCTTTTTCCATACAAATTAAGAATAGCGCAAGGCGCTTGAATTCGAGACAATTGAAAAAACCCGTTCATACTGTCAGACGGGATATTTTTTCAAAGTCTTTATTCATACTGCTTTATTATAACGCGAGATACCATTCCATTACTCGTGAAATGCCAAGATCAATAAGTCCGAAGTATACAGCCATAAAAACAACCGTTGAAAGAACAACAATTGTATAGCGTGTCAATTCTTTACGTTTCGGCCAGCTGACTTTTCTCATCTCCGAGACGACGTCTTTAAAAAAACTGATTAACTTGCCCATTATACCGTAAACCCCCGAATATAAATATGATACTGCTATCAGACTAACGATATTACGCTGTCTGCTTATGCATTGTATGTTCGTTGCAATGGCTGCAAAACTTTTTAAGCGACAACCTTTCGGCGGACTTATTGCTCCGTGCTGGCACGGAATAATTTCGTGATCCACATCTATCGCAACTTAAACTAACTTTTTTAGACATTTACTCACCCTATATGACTCATAGTCTTGCTAAAGAGTACCATCTAACTTTAGTGATGTCAATACGATGGGAATTTGCAATTAACGCACCGCGTCGACTTGCATATAACGCTCAAGTTTGCGCTTAATACGTTGAAGCGCGTTATCGACCGACTTCACCTGTCTGTTTAACTCTTCCGAAATCTCCTGATAGGACTGCCCATCTAAATAGAGCGCCAACACTTGCTTCTCAAGACCACTTAACACCTTATTCATCTCTTCTTCCATCTGAATAAAATCTTCCTTGTGGATAATAAGACCTTCTGGGTCATCCAAAATCGGTCCTGCAATTACGTCCAGCAATGTGCGATCGGACTCTTCGTCGAATACAGGCTTGTCCAACGATACTGATGTATTGAGCGGAATGTGCTTCTGCCTTGTCGCTGTTTTAATAGCCGTAATGATCTGCCGCGTGATGCACAGTTCTGCAAACGCCTTGAATGAACTTAGCCGATCCTCTTTAAAATCCCGAATCGCTTTGTATAGACCAATCATACCTTCTTGGATGATATCTTCCCGATCTCCACCGATTAAAAAGTATGAGCGCGCTTTCAATCTAACAAATGATTGGTACTTAGTAATAAGAAAATCAAGTGCATCCGTGTTCCCTTCATGGATAATTGCAATAATCTCTCCGTCAGATAACCCGGTGAAATCCGATATGCCACCTTCAACGTATGTCCTCTCCACCAACTGGATCACCCCGGTTCGCTATCACTATTATATTACAAGTATACCGTAAGAATTTTTTTTACGTCAACCGTTCATTTTATCCCACGCCGCCACTTTTCAAATATTTCCGCAACTTCGTCAGTTAAGGGGATCTTCGAAAACGGGCGCTGCTCTTGGAATTTCTTCACTTTTCCCGAGATAATTTTATCGATTTCATCCATTTCAATTTCTAATTCTCTGGATGATTTTCGAAGTGCCCCTTGCGCAAAAATAACCCATTGCTCTGTCAAATCTGATGTTGCCACATGTATTTGCACCCGTCGCCCACTCAATTCGGAGACTAGTTTTTCTATCCTCTCATCCGCAGTTTCGTTTTCCCTCGTAAAGACAAGCTCAACATCGTGATGCCGCTTCTTCTTTTCAACACCAGGCACAAGATGCGCATCGAAAACGATGATAACACGCCATCCTGTATGTGCCTTGTATTCCGCCATTCGCTCAATAAGGCGATCACGTGCATCAGCTAACCGTTTCGCCTTTAGTTGGCGCAACTCCTGCCATGCGCCGATGACGTTATAGCCATCGACAAGGAGTACATCCGTTTTCATCTGCCGGACTTATATGGCTGACGTTTGCGTAACACTTCGTACATAAGTAAAGAAGCTGCGACAGAAGCATTCAGTGACGTCACATGCCCTACCATCGGCAAATGATAAAGAAAATCGCATTTCTCTTTCAAAATACGTGACATCCCCTTGCCTTCGCTACCGATAATAACTGCAAGCGGTAACGTGGCATCCATCAGCCTATAGTCTACAGATTTAGCAGCATCCGTGCCCGCAATCCAAACACCGCGCTTTTTCAGCTCCTCCACTGTCTGCGAAAGATTATTCACACGCACAACCGGGATATGTTCAATTGCACCTGTTGACGCCTTCGCCACAACACCTGTCAAGCCGACAGCGCGACGCTTCGGAATAATAATGCCATGTGCGCCTGATGCATCTGCCGTCCGCAGGATAGAACCTAAGTTATGAGGATCTTCAAGTTCATCGAGGATAATGAAGAACGGGTCCTCCCCTCGCTCTTTCGCGACGTTGAACAAATCCTCAAGCTCCGCGTACTCGTAAGCCGCAACCGATGCAATAATCCCTTGATGATTTATATCCAGCATGCCGTCTAACTTCTGCTTCGGCACCGCCTGAACGATAACACCTGCTTCTTTTGCCAATGACAGGATTTCTCCAATCCCTTTTTTGTTCAGTCCTTCAGCAATCCAAATCTTATTCAATTCCCTGCCAGAGCGCAACGCTTCAACAATAGGGTTTTTTCCGCCAATCAATTCTGCTTCAATTTCTGTCATGACTTCCCCTCCTCCTTCAATTTTTCGATATAAGCTATCGATTCACCAATAAATTCTGCGACGCGTTCTGTCCTGCCTAGTAAATGCAACCATCCTACAACCGCCTCAAACCCAGAACTGTAATTATACGTCACGACATCGGTGTTTTTAGGGACCGACCCCGATTTCGCATTGCGGCCACGTCTCATGACCGCTTCTTCTTCCTCTGTCATAAACCCAGTTTGTTGCATCATTTTTACAACCGCCGCCTGTGATTTCGCAGACACATAGCTCGTCGCTTCTTTATGTAGCACATTGGGTTTCACTCGCCCCGAGCGCAGGAGATGCTCGCGAACCACTTGTTCGTACACTGCATCCCCCATATACGCAAGAGCTAGGGCATTTAATTGTTTAACGTCTATATCACGCAAGTTATACATGCTGTTTAGTCCCTCTTCCAGCGTGTACCTTGGGCTGTATCTTCTAAGAGAATTCCCTTCGCCTTCAATTCATCACGGATATCATCTGAGCGCTTGAAGTCTTTATTGCGGCGCGCTTCTAGTCGTTCTTCAATCAACACTTCGATGTCTTCATCCAGTAAATCGACTGCACTCATAAACGGTAGCCCAAGAACTGTTAACAAACCATCAAATGTCTGGATGAAATGCTGAAGCACGTCAGCTTGTGTATTCTTCTCTAACAGATAGACGTTTGCTAACTTCACAAGTTCGAAAATCGCTGCAATTGCGTTGGCCGTATTGAAATCATCATCCATTGCCAGTTCAAAAGCCTGTTTGAATTCATCCACTTTGTGAAGCCAGACATCTCGCTGATCGCCAAGGTCCGCGGACGCTCCGAGTCGGTGTTGCAAATTGTTGTACGCTGTGCGAATACGCTCCAAACCATTCGCTGCCCCTTCAACAAGATTTTGCGAGAAATTGACTGGATGTCTGTAATGAACAGATAAAATAAAGAAACGCAATACTTGTGGATCAATTTGCTTGCGGATATCGTTTACCAGCACAAAGTTTCCGAGTGATTTCGACATTTTTTCATTGTCGATATTAATATAACCATTATGCATCCAGTAGCGTGCAAATTGCTTACCCGTCATCGCTTCGGACTGCGCAATTTCGTTTTCGTGATGCGGGAACGTTAAATCTTGACCACCCGCGTGAATATCAATCGTATCACCCAGATGCTCACGTGCCATCACTGAACATTCGATATGCCACCCTGGGCGTCCAGCACCCCACGGGCTCTCCCATGAAATCTCGCCTTCCTTCGCCGCTTTCCACAACGCAAAATCAAGTGGGTTTTCTTTCTTAATCCCTTCCTCAATACGCGCGCCGATTTTTAACTCATCCGTTGATTGTTGTGACAGCTTTCCGTAACCTTCAAATTTCTGCGTACGGTAGTAAACGTCTCCCTGTGACTCGTAAGCAAACCCCTTATCGATGAGGGCTTTGACGAACTCGACAATGTCTTCAATATGGTCAGTCACGCGCGGATGAACATCAGCCTTACCGCAACCAAGTGCCCCAACATCTTCAAAATAGGCTTTAATGAACCGCTCTGTCAGCTCACCAACTTCTTCCCCTAACTCATTAGCCGCTTTAATAATTTTATCGTCAACATCTGTAAAATTCGACACGTAGGAAACATCAAAACCGCGATACTCAAGATAGCGTCGAACTGTGTCGAACACAATAACCGGACGGGCATTGCCGATATGGATGTAGTTGTAGACAGTTGGCCCGCAGACATACATCTTCACTTTTCCCTCTTCCATCGGGATGAAAGGTTCTTTTTTTCGCGTAAGCGTATTGTAAATTTGAATCGTCATAATAAGTTTCCTTCCTTCTTAGCAGATTTCTCTATTTCATCAAGTCGCTCTTTCAAACTTTCAAGTTCATTTTCAAGCATTCTACATTTATCGGCCACCGGATCCGGCATCGCTTGATGATCATACTTCCCTTTTACTTTAACACCATTCGTAATGACAATCGTCCCTGGGATTCCAACAACCGTTGAATCTGCCGGTACATCCTTTAGCACAACTGACCCAGCTCCCACTTTACTATTCTCCCCAATCGTGATGGAACCAAGCACTTTCGCACCTGACGCAACGAGCACATTATCACAAAGTGTCGGATGGCGCTTCCCCTTTTCTTTACCCGTTCCACCAAGCGTCACACCTTGGTAAATCGTGACGTCGTTACCGATTTCACATGTTTCGCCCACCACAACCCCCATCCCATGGTCAATGAAAAACCTTCGCCCAATTGTTGCACCAGGGTGGATTTCAATCCCCGTGAAAAATCTGCTAATTTGCGACACAATTCGAGCTAAAAATAACAATCTTTTTTTATACAATGCATGTGCAATGCGATGAGACCAAATGGCATGAAGACCTGAATACGTAAGCATAACTTCTAGTGTACTACGCGCTGCTGGATCTTGTTCAAATATGCACTGAATATCTTCTTTCATAAGACGAAACATGTTCTCTCCCCCTTCTTTTCATCAAAAAAAATAAAAAAATACGCCTCTGCCAAAAATGACAGAGACGCATTAAATGCGCGGTTCCACTCCGCTTGGAAGGTGTTCCCTTCCCGCTTAACGTCCATAACGCTGACGATGCGTCCGGCCTACTCACGTTCGGCACGGCACTCAAAGGTGCATTTCCACATTGCAGCGGCACGGATCACTTACAGCCGGTGATGATCCTCTCTGAAGAGCTTGCAATATGTACTTCTCCTTATCAAAGCTTTAGGCCTACAGGATGTAGGTCATGCAGTTGTTGCGAATCGAACTGCGAAGGGTTCGATTTGCCGTATTTCTGTGCTTTTGCAGAAATTAAGGCACGTGATTAGGATGTCGCGTCCTTAAACTGCGTTCCTTAAGATAATTTATATATGCCGAGCTAAATCTTCATAGCTGTTAATCAATTATTTTACACGTTGGATCACTTTAAAGTCAATGCAATTACTTCGCGTACTTATCGACGCGTGCAATCGACTTCTCTTTACCAATTAGCGCAATCGAAGCCTGTAATTCAGGACCATGCATTTGACCTGTCGTCACAACACGGATTGGCATAAATAAGTTTTTCCCTTTATGACCCGTTTCCTTCTGAACTGCTTTAATAGCATCTTTAATAGAATCTGCATCGAATATTTCAAGCGCTTCTAATTGAGTTTTGAACGAAGCCATTACTTCCGGTACTTGCTCTCCCGCTAATACAGCAAGAGATTCTTCATCGTATTCAAGTTCGTCCGTGAAGAACTGGGCTGACAATTCAACAATTTCAGCTCCAAAGCTCAGTTGATCGTGGTAAAGGGCTATCAAATCGCGTGCCCATGCACTTTCCTGCTCCGTCATTTCTTCCTTCACAAGGCCTGCCGCTTGTAGATGCGGCAAGACAAAATCGACCACTTCGTCAAGGCTCATCTGTTTCATATATTGATTGTTCATCCACGTCAATTTCTGTTTATCGAACATAGAAGGTGATTTCGATAAACGACTTTCGTCGAATAACTTAACCAATTCTTCATGAGAGAAGATTTCTTCTTCCCCACCCGGCGACCAGCCAAGAAGGGCAAAGAAGTTGAACATCGCATGTGGTAAATAACCTAGGTCTTTATATTGTGAAATAAATTGAATAATGGATTCATCACGTTTGGAAAGTTTTTTACGATCCTCATTGACAATCAATGTCATATGTCCGTAACGTGGGTATTCCCATCCGAAAACGTCGAATATCATTAATTGTTTCGGCGTGTTCGTCAAATGCTCCTCACCACGGAAAACGTGAGAGATTTTCATGAAATGATCATCAAAGACAACCGCGAAGTTATACGTCGGAATGCCATTTGCTTTAACTAGTACCCAATCACCAATATCCTTCGATTCGAATGATACCGTACCACGGACAAGATCTTCCACTTTATACGTAATATTTTCCGGAACTCTCATACGAATGGTATGCGCAAGGCCTGCCGCTTCTTTCGTCGCAACTTCATCAGCCGTCAGGTTACGACAAGTTCCGCCATACATTGGAGCTGCAATGCCAGATGCCTTCTGTTTTTCACGCTCCGCTTCAAGCTCATCCGTCGTGCAGAAACATTTATAGGCATGCCCACTAGCTAGCATTTCCTGTGCATGCTTTGTATAAATATCGAGGCGCTCCATTTGACGATAAGGAGCGTATGGCCCACCGATATCAACAGATTCATCATAATCGATACCTAACCATTTCAAATTGTCGAGTTGTGACAACTCGCCAGCTTCGATATTACGTTCAATATCCGTATCCTCTATACGCACGATGAATTTCCCACCGTGATGGCGTGCAAATAAATAATTGAAAAGCGCTGTTCGCGCCCCACCGATATGTAAATGGCCAGTTGGACTTGGCGCATAGCGTACACGTACTTCTGTTGTCATAGTTCGTACATCTCCGTTCTCATTTGATTACATGCCATTCTACCACTTGCTAGACCCCTTATCAATGACGCCTAGTTATGACTTCACAAGTAAAATTGTAGCCATCGATGCGATACCTTCTTCACGTCCTACGAAGCCCAATTTCTCCGTCGTTGTCGCTTTGATATTCACCTGCGTAATATCCGCATGTAACAGTTGTGCCACACGTTCACGAATTTTATCAATATGGGGTGCCATCTTTGGCTTTTGGGCCATAATCGTACAATCAATATTGCCCAGCTTGTACCCTCTATCTTCAACAAGCTTCCAAATTTCTTCTAAAAGTACCGCAGAATCAGCATCTTTAAACGCCGCATCTGTATCAGGGAAATGTCTCCCGATATCCCCCTCACCAATCGCCCCAAGTGCCGCATCGGTAATTGTATGTAGCAATACATCCGCGTCAGAATGCCCCGTCAATCCCCTATCATGCGGAATCGTAATTCCCCCAACAATAAGCGGACGTCCTTCCGCGAATTCATGCACATCAAATCCTTGTCCAATTCGAATCATCTTTCTCCACCTACCGTCTATTTAATAAAATTTCTCCAAAAACAAGATCTTCCTGCGTTGTCATCTTGACATTGTCATAGGTACTTTCCACAATCCTCACAGGATGACCTAGTCGCTCAACTAGCATTGACTCATCCGTGCCAAGAAAGCCCTCATCTTCAGCCTTATTAGAGGCCTCTTGCAATAACGTATAACGGAATGCCTGCGGTGTTTGGATAATCCACAACTTGTCTCGATCTACCGTGTCCTCCACTACACCCGCCGAAGCAAATTTCATTGTATCTTTCGCCCGAACACCCGCAATTGCCGCGCCATGCTCAGCCGCAACTTGAACAAGTTCGTTAATAACTGCACGGCGAATAAATGGCCTTGCGGCGTCATGAACAAGGACGATTCCACTCCCTTTATACGCTCGAATACAGGCGGCGACACTATTTTGCCGCTCGCCCCCTCCATCTACCATCGCGGTCACTTTCGTGATGGCATACTGTTCAAGCATGGACTGAATAGCCTGCCGTTCATCTGGCTTTACCGCCAAAATAATTCCTTCACACGCCAGATCTCCTTCAAACACATCAAGTGTATGCGCAAGAATTGGCTTATCATCTAATTTCAAAAAAAGTTTATTGTAGCCGGCACCCATCCGCTGTCCGCTTCCAGCTGCCGGCATCATGACTGTATACTTCACGACTGATCTTCCTCTTCTTTCAATAATGCTCAATTCGCTCTTGCAGATTTGCCGTTTTTCGGTTTCGCAAAAATCATTCTTCCTGCCGAAGTTTGTAACACGCTTGTCACGACAACATCGATTGCATTACCAATATGGTATCTTCCATCTTCGACAACAATCATCGTCCCATCATCCAAATAAGCAATGCCTTGATTATGCTCTTTACCATCCTTAATAACGACAACATGCATATCTTCACCCGGAATAACTACTGGTTTCACTGCATTCGCCAAGTCGTTAATATTCAACACCGATACTCCGTGCAAATCCGCTACTTTATTAAGATTAAAGTCATTGGTAACGACAATTCCACCCATTTTTTTCGCCAAGCGCACAAGTTTCAAATCAACTTCTGAAACATCGGCAAAATCCTCATCTGTGATTAAAATATTGGGACCATCATCTGTTTGCATGCGCTTTAAGACATCCAGCCCACGTCTACCTTTAGTCCTTTTCAACGTATCCGAAGAGTCTGCAATATGCTGTAATTCTGTCAAGACAAACTGAGGCACTACGAGTACCCCCTCAAGAAAACCAGTTGCTGAAATATCCGCGATTCGACCATCAATAATGACACTTGTATCCAATATCTTATTGAGCTTACCGTTCGTTTTCACAGACACTTCTTCGGTATCTTTCTTTTTCAATCCGCTACTTTTTGTAGATTGCACGGCATGTATGAACTCTTCACGCTTTTTAAAACCAACCTGGAACCCTAAGTAACCGAGAAGAATCGACATTAGAATAGGTAAGACAGACGTGATAATCGGAAGCTGGATACTATTTAAACCGAAACTAACAAGAAACGCCAAACTTAAACCAACCATCAGACCAATCGTTCCAAACAACAAATCAAAAATCGGCGCCTTCAGTAAACGTTCTTCCATCCATTTGATAAAATTAACGATTGGTTCAGTTAGAAAGAGACTTAACACAAATAAAATTGCTGTTCCGACAGTGGCGAAAACATACGGATTATTGATAAATGGATTTGAAGCGAAAGAAAATAATGTGAATAAATGCGGTAAAAATAAGACGCCGAGTGTTCCACCGATAAGCAAGAATGACACTTGAACTACTCTTTTCAACATATGAACCACCTCCTTTTAAATAATTATACATGTTTCCTCTACAAACCGCCTTGATAAGCATTGAGTGCACGGAAATTCCCTTTCATACAGGATAAGACTCCACAGTATGCATCAAAGTTTCTTTAGTACTCTGCCATTTACTCACAACAGAGACAGGACTGCCTTCACGACAATCCCACACGCCGTTAGTTTGAAAAAGTAAGCTTTAAGGCTTCGCCAACAGTTTCAACACCTACTACTTGAATGCCTTTTGGATAATCCCAGCCACCTAGATTTGAGGCGGGAATAATCACTCGTTCAAAACCTAACTTTGCCGCCTCCGTTACACGTTGTTCAATTCGAGAAACACGACGCACTTCACCCGTTAGTCCAACTTCTCCAATAAAACAATCGGACAAGCCAGCCGCTGTATCTTTATAACTTGAGACGATACTCATCAGCACAGCTAAGTCGATAGCAGGCTCATCTAACTTCACTCCGCCAGCCACTTTAATATAAGCATCCTGCGCCTGCAGTAACATGCCCATCCGTTTCTCCAGCACAGCCATGAGCAGTGACACACGATTTTGGTCAAGCCCCGTCGCCATTCGCTTCGGATAGTTGAAGCTCGATGGAGTCACAAGCGCTTGAATCTCTACTAGAATTGGACGTGTACCTTCCATAGATGCGACGACCGTTGAGCCGGCCCCTCCCTGTGATCTTTCCTGCAAAAACAGTTCAGAAGGATTTAACACCTCTTTTAAACCCGACTGCAACATTTCAAAAATAGCAATTTCATTCGTTGAGCCAAATCGATTTTTCACACTACGCAAAATCCGGTATGTGTGGTGCCTTTCTCCCTCAAAATAAAGGACGGTATCCACCATATGTTCAAGCAATCTTGGTCCTGCAATTTGCCCATCCTTCGTGACATGCCCAACAAGGAAAATAGCAATATTCTTTGTCTTGGCGATACGCATCAATTCCGCTGTACACTCACGTACTTGCGATACACTTCCCGGCGCTGAAGTCACTTCAGGATGATGAACTGTTTGAATAGAGTCAACAATGACAAACTGAGGTTCCACACTGGCAATCGTTTCATGGATTTGGCTCAAATCCGTTTCCGCATAAATATAAAGTTCGTCTGATGCTACACCAAGCCGCTCTGCACGGAGCTTCGTTTGACGAATCGATTCCTCACCCGAAATATACAGCACACGCTGACCTTTATTGGCAAGCAGTGATGACACTTGAAGTAACAGCGTTGACTTACCAATTCCCGGGTCACCACCAATAAGGACGAGCGATCCCGGAACAACCCCACCGCCAAGTACTCGGTTTAACTCTTCTAAATCCGTATCAATCCGTGGTTCTTCTACCGTTTCAATCGCACTAATTGGCAAAGCCTTCTGCCGGATGTTGTCTGTATGCTGGAAAGCACCACGCGGACCTTTTTGAACGATTTCAACTTCTTCGTCCATCGTATTCCATTCGCCACATCCCGGACAGCGCCCCATCCACTTCGGCGATTCATAGCCACAGGATTTACACATGAACTTCGTCTTTCTTTTCGCCATAAAATCCTCCGTATATATCAATTATGCCTCGGCGTAATTGCGTCCAGATTTTGAATCGAGCAAGTGCCCGCAGGATGCGGGTATGCAACCATTGCCGCAGGACGCGGCGCTCTTTGGTTGCCTTCTCACTCCTTTAAAAATCTGTGACATCCGCCGGAGGCTTCATCTTTATTCATCTGAAGTTTGAACTTCGGATGAATGAAGATGAAAAGGACAGTCCAATTCCGTCGAAAAATATTTTCGACGGATGGACTATCCGGTTCGCTCTTTATTTTTCCAGTACAACTTGTTCTTTCTGCTCCTCTGTAACTGTCTGGACGGTAAATTCACCATCTTCCACATCAACGAGCACTTTTCCACCTGTCAAAACAGTCCCTTTCAGGAGTTCTTCAGATAATCTATCTTCAACATGTTTCTGAAGGGCACGACGCAGTGGACGAGCACCATATTCAGGGTCATATCCCGCATCTACAATTTTCAATTTCGCCTCATCCGTTAACACCAGTTCAATATCTTGTTCACCTAGACGCTTCGTTAATTCAGTGGACATCAGTGTAACTATTTTACGTAAATGCTCTTTTTCCAGCGAATGGAACACAATCATTTCATCCACACGGTTTAAGAACTCCGGTCGGAATGCTTTCTTCAACTCGCCAAGCATCGTCTCTTTCATACCTTCATAATCGCGACTCGTATCTTGCAGATTAAAGCCCACATAACGATTTTTCTTCAATGCCTGCGCACCTACGTTAGATGTCATAATGACAACCGTATTGCGGAAATCGACTGTGCGCCCTTTTGAATCTGTCAATCGACCATCTTCCAATACTTGCAGAAGAATATTAAAAACATCCGGATGCGCTTTTTCAATTTCATCGAGCAGTACAACAGAGTACGGTTTGCGACGAACTTTTTCCGTCAACTGACCGCCTTCGTCATAGCCGACATAGCCAGGAGGCGAGCCAACGAGACGTGATGTAGAGTGCTTTTCCATATACTCAGACATGTCGACGCGAATCATCGCATCTTCATCACCAAACATCACTTCTGCTAGCGCCCTTGCCAATTCTGTTTTCCCGACACCCGTAGGTCCTAGGAAAATGAACGACCCAATTGGACGTTTCGGATCTTTTAAGCCAGCACGCGCCCGACGTATTGCCCGGGAAATAGCCGTTACAGCCTCCGATTGACCAATGACACGTTCGTGCAGCACTTCTTCCATATTGAGCAATTTCGCCGTTTCTGTTTCAGCAATTTTAGAAACCGGAATTCCCGTCCACATTGCCACAACTTCTGCAATTTCGTTGACTGTCACTTCCGACTCTGTTTGCCCTTGTTTTTCTTTCCAAGCCGTTTTCGTCGTTTCCAGCTCTTCTTTCATCTTCTGTTCCTTGTCACGGAAAGAAGCGGCTTTTTCAAACTCTTGACTTTGGACAGCTGCATTCTTTTCAGATCGAATCGCTTCCAACTTCAATTCAAGCTCTTTCAAATTCGGTGGGGTTGTATAAGAACGAAGGCGTACTTTCGAACCTGCTTCATCAATCAAATCAATCGCTTTGTCCGGAAGAAATCTATCAGAAATGTAGCGGTCTGACATTTTTGCCGCCGCTTCAACTGCTGCATCCGTAATTTTCACGCGATGATGCGCTTCGTAACGGTCACGCAATCCGTAAATAATTTGAATTGTTTCTTCCACAGTTGGCTCATCAACTTGAATCGGTTGGAAACGTCTTTCAAGCGCAGCATCTTTTTCAATATATTTTCGGTATTCGTCAAGCGTTGTCGCACCGATACATTGCAATTCACCCCGTGCTAAGGAAGGCTTCAAAATATTAGATGCATCGATTGCACCTTCAGCTCCACCCGCGCCAATAAGCGTATGCAGCTCATCGATGAACAGAATGATATTGCCGGCTTGTCGAATCTCTTCCATTACTTTTTTCATACGATCTTCAAATTCGCCACGGTATTTCGTACCCGCAACAACTGTTCCCATATCAAGAGTCATAACTCGTTTGTCACGAAGAATTTCCGGTACTTCATTATTAACAACTTGTTGCGCCAGACCTTCTGCAATAGCCGTTTTCCCAACACCCGGTTCTCCAATAAGCACAGGATTGTTTTTTGTACGGCGTGCCAACACCTCAATGACACGTGTTATTTCTTTACTTCGACCAATGACCGGATCAAGCGTACCCTCACGCGCGATTTCTGTTAAATCACGCGCCAAGCTATCCAACGTTGGCGTCGATGCAGAATTCGTAACACCTTGACTCCCCGTCGTACTGTCGTTGCTACCTAACAACTGTAGCACTTGTTGACGTGCTTTGTTCAAGCTGACTCCCGCATTGTTTAAAACACGCGCTGCAACCCCTTCACCTTCGCGAATAAGTGCAAGTAAAATATGCTCCGTACCGATATAAGAATGACCCAGCTTACGTGACTCATCTACTGATAATTCAATGACCTTTTTAGCCCTCGGCGTATAATGAACGATTGGACCGACATCCTTTGTCCCAGCACCGACAAGTTTTTCCACACCTTGTTCGATCGTTTCAAAGCTAACATCAATCGCTTCAAGCGCTTTTGCCGCAATGCCTCCGCCTTCCCGTATAAGTCCAAGCAAAATATGCTCTGTCCCGATGGATTCGTGTTTCATACGAATCGCCTCTTCTTGGGCAAGTTGCAACACTTTTTGCGCACGCTGTGTAAATCGATTAAACATCATATTCAGTCCTCTCCTTCTATCTGTATGATCAACCCGTTAACTCATCCGCCGAAAGGGTTTATCAATTACGCCTTCGCGTAATTGCGTCCAGAATTTTTCGAGCTTGCTCGAAAATCTCCCCCTATTTATACGTATTCCACTGAACAGATAAGAACTCCTTTATTATAAAAATTGACTTTGACCATATTTGACCTTACTATACTAAAGTGGTTGGACATGTGCAAAACACCTGCTCACTCTTCCCCACTTTTTTCTACTGAAGCTGATGTACGCTCTGCATGGAGTCGTTCTCTGAATAGTTTCGCTCTAAATATATCCCGTTCTTCTTGGGATAATTCCACATCGGCATATTTTTGTAAAAAGCCAGGCTGCATAAAAATCATGAGTTCATTCAAAATGGACATATCAATATCCTCAATGATACCCATATCAATACCCAATCGAACATCTGACAAACAACGCGCTGCTTCTCCTGACGGCAACAAACGAGCATAGCTAATCGTACCGAGTGAACGGAAAAGCCTATTCTCAAGCGCAATCCTTGATTTAGCCAATAGCAATTCACGTGCATTGCGTTCATGCGCGATTAAGCGTGATGTGATATTCCCCAAATCAACGAGAATCTCCTGTTCTGTTTTCCCTAGTGTTGTCTGATTAGACACTTGGTAAACATTACCCGGCGCCTCGCTTCCTTCACCATAGCTACCACGAACAACCATACCGAGCCTTGAAATTGCCGGAATAATACGGTCAATTTGCTTCGTCATCGTCAACGCCGGTAAATGCATCATGACCGATGCCCGCATGCCTGTTCCCGTATTCGATGGACAGCTTGTCAAATAGCCAAAATCCTCATCAAATGCATAAGGAAGTTCTTTTTCCAAATGATCATCTACCACATTCGCCTGATTGTAGGCATCCTCAAGCTGAAGCCCCGGGTAAATACATTGGATACGAATATGATCTTCTTCATTCACCATGACACTTATTGTTTCGTCTTCCGATAAAATGACCGCGCCTTGACGATCGGGATTAGCCAAATGCGGGCTAATTAAGTGCTTCTCTACAAGGACTTGACGTTCAAGTGCAGGGAGTTCAGCCATTTTAGTATAGGAATACTCACTTTCACCAATATCCAGCAGGACACCCGCAACGGCTTTGTCAACCGCCAGTGCGTCTTCTTCCGTGAATGCAATTGGGAAATGATAGCCTGTTAGATTGCGCGCCAAGCGGATTCGTGTCGACATAACAATGTCAGAATGCTCACCATGAGTTGTCATCCAGCCTGTCACTGCATTACGCATAAACTTTTCAATCGACATCGCTATTTCCACCTCCATGGGCAAGGTGTTGCTTTAGTGTATTCGCCTCGTCACGTAAAGCTGCAGCTTCTTCAAAATGCTCGGCTTCAATTGCCACTTTCATCTTCATGCGAATTTCTTCGATTTTCTTTTTAATAGCATACAATTCATTGAAAGACACCGGAACTTTTCCTCCGTGGATTGAATGACCATTGTGAAGTTTTCTTAACACATGCGGCAATTTCCCACGAAATGTGTCGTAACACGTGGCGCAACCAAACTTTCCGATATCGAGAAACTTTTGAAATGTCAAACCACATGAAGGACACTCCAGCCCTATTTGCGATTCTCCGCGCGTTTGTTGCTGCGCCTGAAATGGATCCGTCCCGCTAAACCAGTGGGATAGAAACTGCTGGATGGACAACGGTTCCTGATTCGGATTAAAGTGGAATGTCTGTGCATGAAAAGCACATTTATCACATAAATGACGCTCGGCCGACCCCGCCATGCTTTCTTGAGTAATAATGACGGAGGCCGGCCGTTCTTTACAATTTTCACATATCACAAAAATCACCTCGTTGTAGTTAGATTGACAGTCAGTCTAGCTGCTCATATATGAGCGTTACGAGCATCGCCTGTAAAATCCGCGCGCGCAGGATATCGCGTTCCGGGAGCGGCTGATAAAGTGTTGTACGATCGATAGCAGCTAGAATAAGCTTCGATTCTCTTTCCGATATGACTTCCTCCTCCATCAGCCTATAAATAACATCCTCAGCCATCGTAAAGGAGACTCCTGTGCGAATACCTTCTAAAATATGTTCGATCAATTCCTTACGCGAATTGGTCTGCACACGAAAAATACGGATATAGCCACCGCCACCACGCTTCGATTCAACTGCATAGCCGCGTTCTGCTGTAAAACGGGTTTTAATGACGTAATTGATTTGCGAAGGAACACATTGGAACTTCTCAGCAACTTCACTGCGCTTAATTTCAATTATGCCTTTTTGTTCTTCTTCGATGATTGCCTTCAAATAACCTTCTATAATATCAGAAATATTTCTCATGTTTTCACCTCTTTCATACCGGGTGATAAGCCGTTGACTTTGACTATCTTTGACTTAATTGTACATGACATTCTGTTTAATCTGCAAATAAAATGCGCCTCAGCGCATTTTTGTCTAGGGCTTGAACTTCTGCTGAATAAAGTTAAAAGCACTACGCTTCGATAGTATCGTCATGAATGAGTAATATTTAGTCATCAAATAAAAAACGGAGTACGCGAGGAATTCCCCTGTACTCCGTTAATCATTACTTCATACTATTATTCGTCAATTTCTTCACTGGCAAAAACAGTTCACCCGTCTCTAGATACGTAATCATCAACTGATCACCTTCTTGGATATAAATGGAAAGCAGCGCAGTTTCAGAGGATACGCTGAAGTTTCGTCCATCAGTAGCCAAAAACGAGACGAGCGTAAAGTCGCCGATGCGTTCCTTAAAAACACGTACGACAGTCACTGCTACTTGCGCCTCTTCAGCGCTAGAATTACCATCGACAGTATTGCCTCCGCGTTGAAGTGCCGCTTTGTACAATTTCAATGCTTCATTTGGAGAATTTCCATACACCGATATTTCCGGATTTGCAGCCGATACGATGAAGTAATTTTGCAAGAATCCGTTTGAATCAAGCACCGGCGTTAACCAACTTGCTTCCCCGTAAAAGTTGTACAATACTGGCATTTCACCAGACCATTTCTTTTCGATAAATTTCTTTTCAATAATCTGAAGAGCACCTTGTGAATCCATATACGCTTCTTCCAGATTGCCCGTATAATACGTTGCTTCACCTGTTCGTCCATCAGTCAAGGCATAACCAAGCATCGAATCAATACCTTCTTTCGGACTTGTGAAATCAGTGAAATAATACATATGACCGTTCTCGTCAAAAATCGGACTTACATTCGATTCGGTCCCTTCATCCGATGGTAATTTCACATCTTTTTTCCCAAATACAGAATTCCAGAATCCGTGTACGTAATTACCAAAATAACTATTCTGCAAACTAACTGCCTCAGGAGAAACGGCACCATCGATAAATGCAGGTACATCTGCAATTGCATATTGCTTTACATCACCTGACTCCGGGTCGACCACTACAATCCCTTGAACATCAAAGCCGTCACGTGCCGTAATAAAGTTCCCATATGAGCGGATATAATATGGTTTCCCCTCATCATTAATTTCTAACTGAACATCGCCATAGAAAATAAGACTCGGCATTTCCATCCGTATATGACGCTCCACTTGCTTATGGAAAAAAGACGACGGCGTATAAGCCATTTCAGCCTTCACGAATTTCGGATTGTCTGCCGAGTCAGTCGCACTCATTGTGAAGTAGCCTGGTGTCGTTTTACCAGCCCACCACTTGAAAAGACTCGAAAATTCAACAGGTGCGATGTAGACAAAATCATCGCCAACTTTTTGAATTTGTAAATTGCCGAGTTCATAATAACTTGGATTCGGAACTTGAACGAACGCCTTCTTCATCTTGTTGCGCGCAAACTTCGGCGGTACGCTTGCAGGCGTTTTGGTTTCATCAAACGCTTTGATTTCCACCTGTTGTTCCATTTCAACCGCCTTGTATTTCTGATTCGCGTTGAATAAAGGTGCACTTAAGATATATGCCCCGAAAGCGATTGCTCCCAACAATAAAACAATCTTCAATCTGCGATCCTTACTCCCTGCCACAATTGCCCCCAACAAAGTGACCACGAGTAGCGGCCCCCATAAAGACGTCCAATTACGATCCATATTCGTTACATAATAAAAGACGAAAATGATGACTGTGCATAAAATAGCAGTGCTAGTAATGGCTGCAACTCTGTTAAACGTCACCTTCACTTTTGTCTCCTTATTGTTCAACACAAACGGGACAATAATTAGGCTAGACACAACACCTGTAATAATTGAAAAGATAAGTAAATTGATCATCTAAATACACTCTTTTCTATTGCAAAGATTTTTTTACATACTCCTTATACGATTAACCTACGGAATTGTTTCACTTTTTATGTATGAAACCTAGACAAATGGCCCTGCTCCCTAGCAATTCCGCTAAACATATACACTGCCTAGAAGCTAAAAAATCGTTAGCACACTCGCTAACGATTTCTCATCAATTCTTTTCTTCATCTTTCGGAAATAAAAAATAAGAAATAATCCCACTCACAACCATCGCACCTAGCGTAATATAAATGCGCGACATAGGTGGAACATCTTGGTGACTCTTGTTTAACATCATGATACTAACCGTCCCGACAATCATCATTACGGGAATAATATATTTAAAAGCTCTCAATTCGTTCACCTTCTGTTTATCATATTATCCCTATCCTACCATAGACTTTCTTGCTTTCTACCCAGGACGGCTTGACGGAAACCATTTATAACGTTATGATGATTTCTACTATTCAACCAACTTAATATTATATTCTTATCAAGAGAAGCAGAGGGAACTGGCCCTATGAAGCTTCAGCAACCTGCCGACAAGGACTGGTGCTAATTCCAGCAGAACCCCCGTGGTTCTAAAGATGAGAAGGGACAACTACGTATATTCGTAAAGCCTTCTTTCTAGGAAGGCTTTTTTTATTTTTCAAGTAGATTTAACAAAATAATTAGTACAAAGAAAGAGAGTGATTCGTTATGTCGAAATATGTTATTGAAGAGCAGCTCCAAAAAAGAATACTCATCATGGATGGTGCGATGGGGACTATGTTGCAAAATGCTAATCTTTCTCCCGAGGATTTCGGTGGCGAAGAATATGACGGCTGTAATGAGTACTTAAATATTGTAAGGCCCGATGTCTTGGATCGCATTCACCGTGAATACTTGGAAGCTGGAGCAGATATCATTTCGACAAATACGTTTGGTGGAACGCCAATCGTTCTCGATGATTATGATTTAGGTGAACACGCACATGAAATTAATTTCCGTGCAGCACAAATTGCCAAACAATGTGCACAAGACTTTTCCACTTCTGACTGGCCTCGCTTTGTCGCAGGTGCAATGGGACCCACAACAAAAACATTATCCGTCACAGGGGGGGCTACATTTGACGGCTTAACACATGACTTTTACATACAAGCCAAAGCGTTGATCGAAGGGGGCTGCGATCTGATACTGATGGAAACAAGCCAAGACATGTTGAATGTCAAAGCGGGTACTCTCGGCATCAAGCGCGCATTTGAGGAAACAGGAATCGAATTGCCTGTGATGATTTCTGGAACCATTGAACCGATGGGGACGACGCTTGCAGGGCAAAGCATCGAATCATTTTACATTTCTATAGAACATATCAAGCCACTTTCCGTTGGCCTAAACTGTGCAACAGGACCTGAGTTCATGACGGATCATCTGCGTTCGCTGTCAGAGTTAGCAACGAGCTATGTCAGCTGTTATCCGAATGCTGGACTGCCAGACGAAGAAGGTCATTACCACGAATCACCTGAATCACTTTCTAAAAAACTACAAGGTTTTGCTGATAAAGGTTGGTTGAATATCGTAGGGGGTTGTTGTGGAACTACACCAGAACATATCCGCGCGATTCGTGAAGCAGTGGCTGATAAAAAACCTCGACAAGGTTCAGAAACTGTTCATGGTCATGCTGTGTCAGGTATTGAGCCTCTGCTTTATGATGACTCTATGCGCCCACTATTAATCGGCGAGCGGACAAACGTTATCGGTTCTCGGAAATTCAAACAGCTGATTGTTGATGGCAAATTTGAAGAAGCATCCGAAATTGCGCGTGCCCAAGTAAAAGGCGGCGCACATGTTATCGATATTTGTTTAGCAAATCCAGACCGTGATGAGCTAGAAGATATCACGAAGTTCATGCAAGAAGTCGTCAAAAAAGTAAAAGTGCCGCTCGTCATTGATTCCACAGACGAAAAAGTGATTGAAGAGGCTTTGAAATATTCACAAGGGAAAGTCATCATTAACTCCATCAATTTAGAGGATGGCGAGGACCGCTATGATGCTGTCTTGCCGCTTGTCAAAAAGTACGGGGCTGCCGTCGTTGTCGGGACAATCGACGAACCAGGAATGGCGGTTACGCGTGAACGCAAACTTGAAGTAGCCCAACGTTCTTACGATCTCCTCGTCAATAAATGGGGACTAGCACCGGAAGATATTATTTTCGATCCACTCGTCTTCCCAGTAGGTACAGGTGATGAACAATATATCGGCTCTGCCGTGGAAACCATTGAAGGCATTCGCCTCATTAAAGAAAAAATGCCACGTGCATTGACCATTCTTGGTGTCAGTAACGTGTCATTCGGTCTTCCTCCAGTTGGTCGTGAAGTGTTGAATGCTGTGTATTTATATCACTGTACACAGGCAGGTCTTGACTATGCGATTGTCAATACGGAGAAACTAGAGCGCTATGCTTCTATCCCTGAAGCAGAAATCAACATGGCCAATGATTTACTGTTCAATACAACCGATGAAACGCTTGCAGAATTCACGAACTTTTATCGCGGCAAGAAGAAAGAGAAAACGGAAGATGATATTCCGAAAACCGTTCCAGAGCGCCTTAGCTATTATATAATCGAGGGAACGAAAGAGGGCCTGATTCCTGACTTGGAAGCTGCTCTTAAGATGTATGATACTCCCCTCGATATCATTAACGGACCTTTGATGGATGGAATGGCTGAGGTTGGACGTTTATTCAACACGAACAAACTGATTGTGGCGGAAGTACTGCAAAGTGCTGGAGTGATGAAAGCATCCGTAGCATTTCTTGAGCAATTTATGGACAAAGCCGAGGGTGACACAGGCAAAGGGAAAATCGTTTTGGCAACTGTTAAAGGTGATGTCCATGATATCGGGAAAAACCTGGTGGAAATCATCTTAAGCAATAACGGCTTCACAGTCATCGATATCGGTATTAAGGTGACTCCTTCAACACTGATTGAAGTTATTCGCAAAGAAAAGCCCGATATTATCGGATTATCTGGACTACTCGTTAAATCTGCACAACAAATGGTTATCACCGCTCAAGATTTTAAAGCAGCAGGCATTGATTTGCCGATCATGGTTGGTGGGGCAGCACTTACTCGTCGATTTACGGACACAAAAATTGCCGCAGAATATGACGGTCCAGTGCTATATGCCAAAGATGCGATGTTTGGACTTGAACTGGCTAATCGACTTCAGGATAAAGATGAAAAAGCTGCATTGCTCATTGAATTGGATGAACAACGAGCAAAGCGCGCGGAAAACGATGCCATTAAAGCAGCGAAAAAAGCGGCGAATCCAGAGTCGGAAGAGACTGCGCCACGACCTATCAAAACAGTCCGTGAAGACGTGCCTGTTCAAGTCCCAAAGGACTTGCGTCGCCGCATTCAAAAAGATTATTCGGTTTCCCATCTTTACCCGTACGTCAACATGCGGACATTGATCGGTCACCACCTCGGATTACGAGGCAATGTCAATAAAATGCTAGAAAACAAAGAGCCACGTGCAATAGAGTTGCATGAAATGGTCACCGGATTTTTAGAATCAGGTAACCTCTCAGCATCTGGACTCTATCAATTCTTCCCAGCACAATCCGATGGAGATGATGTTATTGTTTACGATCCAGAAGATGCAAAAACAGAAATTGAGCGTTTCACATTCCCACGTCAAAGCAAAGAACCATTCCTTTGCCTTGCTGACTATTTGAAACCAGTTTCGAGTGGCGTGATGGATTATGTTGGCTTCATGCAAGTGACGGCAGGACATGGCGTTCGGGATTTCGCTAACAAGTTTAAAGAGGAAGGCAAGTTCCTTGAGAGTCATGCTTTCCAAGCAACTGCACTTGAACTTGCGGAAGGGTTTGCAGAACGAATTCACCAAGAAATGCGCGACCACTTAGGCACTCCAGATGCAACGGACTTTACAATGCTCGACCGTTTTGCAGCCAAATATACTGGACAACGCTTCTCATTCGGCTATCCAGCATGTCCGAACCTGGAAGACCAAGCGAAATTATTCAAACTGTTAAAACCAGAAGACATCGGTGTCCATTTAACGGAAGAATTCATGATGGAACCTGAAGCATCGGTGTCCGCAATTGTTTTTGCCCATCCAGATGCAAGATACTTTAATGTAGATTAACTTGAACCAACAGTAGAACGCAGGCTAAGTTCTGCACGTCTCGTGGCAACAAGGAAGGATGTAGTTCAATCCTTCCCCACTGCATGACCTGCATCGTGCAGGCCCCAAATCTGGATGCAATTACGCCTGGGCGTAATTGCTCTAACAAAGAGGCCTTCATCAGTCGCAAAAATGACTGATGAAGGCCTATCTTTCTTTTTCTATTACAAATACTCATTTTCAGTTGTACATACTAATTTTATCGTCAGCGGCCAAATCCACGGCCGAATCCAGGACCTCCGAACCCGGGACCTCCAAAACCAGGGCCTCCAAAACCAGGACCTCCAAAACCGGGACCTCCAAATCCGGGGCCTCCAAATCCGGGGCCACCCATTCCAGGGCCTCCCATTCCAGGACCACCAAACTGCTGATTCCCTCTAGGGAATATCGTTGAACCTGGCACTGTTCTAGTCGTTTCTGTCACGTAATTACGCGGCACCACCACAGTGTGTTGTCGGTTCACGTTGACAATTGGATGAATAACAGGAACTTCCTGCCGAACGAACGTATCGTGGCATCGGTACTGCGTTGGACACACAATTGGTTGCATCTGATTGCTTGGCCGCATCTGGTTACAACCACATTTTCCATGCATCTTATTGCAGCCACACATTCCGTGCATCTGATTAGCGTTCCATTGTCCATTTTGCATCATACTATCACCTCCTCCTTCTATTACATGTCAGAAGAAGAAGGACAAACGGGCGAGCAACTAGAGCGAAAAGAAAATGCTTTGACCTGCGATTAAGCTTTTCGCATTCTAATAGCATATTTCAACGTGCGAGCCATATTTAATAGGTGAAATACAAATGCCACGACCAACAAACCTACTAGAATCCCGCCATACAATGTCCAGCCATTTCCCTGATACATTGAATAGTTAGCCGAAAGAGTAAATAAAGTAAGTACAATTAAATACACAAAAAATGTAACTGCAGATAGCACTACTTTTCGAACTTGTGCTTTCTTTTCCTTAGAATCATAGGTAAATCGTGGATAGTCAGCCCCTTCGTCATACGGTTTTGCCCATAAAGAATATTTCGTGAATGAATAAGGAGAAGTGTATTTCAGCTGCCAACCCGCACTTTTATGAACATCGAAGTAAGAGGGAGCTGTTTTCAATTGATAATCAAAAACATACGATACACGTTTTGGTGTACCTTTTTCAAAGACAAATCTGAGGCCCGGTTGCCCAACCCGGACAAGATGATTTCCTTCCGCCGCCATTTCAGCCAACCAGCTTTCCAGTATATCTGGGGCATACATCCAACCAAACTTCCATTTGGTAAATGTTTCACCAACCGACTCCTTCACATCCACAGCCCCGCCAAAAAACTTCTTCTCAAAGCCCCTTAGCTTTTG
Source organism: Sporosarcina sp. YIM B06819 (assembly GCF_033485175.1). Classification (NCBI taxonomy): domain Bacteria; kingdom Bacillati; phylum Bacillota; class Bacilli; order Caryophanales; family Caryophanaceae; genus Sporosarcina; species Sporosarcina sp. YIM B06819. Next base: position 105,305 of record NZ_JAWLIQ010000011.1, read on the forward strand.
ATTAATAAAAACAGCAAGACCCATGACGATTAATATCTGCACGAAAAAAACGACTGTCACTGACCAAAATGGGCTAGGTTCAACTGTTGTAGCACCCTTTATTACCATCAATAGAGTGATGAGCATCATAAGTAGTGGCATAACATAGAAGAAAGCTAATCCAGTCAACACATAGAAGTGTATTCGATTCCTTTTCAGTACGCCTTCACGTGATGGAAAAATACTTACTTCCTCGGATTTATTTTTCATGAACTTCCACTTTTTCTTCGATAGTGTTCCTTCCCACCCCGCCTCTTCTAACTTTCGAGGAAACGCACTCTGCGATTTGTCATAGACAACTTGAAAGTGAGCGATTTCAGCGGCCGCTTGATCAAATGTAAACATTCTTGTCATTCGATTTACATCCGTCAAGTTATTCCCCTTTGCCGCCATTTCTTTCAGCCAACACTCTGTCTTTTCCACATCATAACTCCAAAGTGGTCGCCATTTTTTTATCGTCAATGAAATTCCCCCTCGTGCTTGATCACATTCGCAAGTAACTCCTTTAATCGTGCCATCTCATGTCGCATTAGTGCTTTCCCGACATCCGTAATTTCATAAATCGTTTTGCGCTTTTCATCTGCGTAGACCGTAATAACTTCATCACGTTGCATTTTGGTCAGCGTACCGTAAATCGTTCCAGATCCAAGTACCAGTCGTCCTTCTGTTAATTCTTCCACATGCTTAATAATCCCGTAGCCATGGCGTGGTTCAATTAGTGACAACAAAATATAGAATGCCGTCTCCGTCATCGGGCTATATGATTTAATCACTTTTTCTATTTTCAAGCGGAATCACATCCGTTCTGTATACTACTATGTCACAACTCGACTATATCACGTCGTGATATAGTGAGTCAATAATATTCTGACAACTTAATCACTCTAGTTATTTCCAAACAAAAATCCCCACATCTCTGCGGGGATTACGATTATTGGTAGTCACGTGGCAGCTCTTCTGCGCCGAAGTCGCCCCGTTCTCGCCATTTTTTCTCGACTGGCTCGTCTTCTTCAAAACGTTCGTAAATGGGGGCGCCTTCAGCAATCATTCTCATGGAATCGATGAAATCTCGGTTATGCCGTAGCTCCACCTCTACTGGATCAATAGGTAAGCGTTCCATATCCATCATCCTCCTCTACATATTAACCGTGGCTACATGCGGTGGAAAATAACTCACTTACTTGACTCTCTCTATTATTATACTAAATTTTCTGTCTAATGTAAATGCTTGCGCCTATATTATGTAATTATTTGTCCAACAAGGCTATACTACCTATATAGAGGGAGGTCGTCCTATGAAGCGTATCGTATTATTTGACGGCGTTTGTAATTTTTGTGATTCGAGTGTGCAATTTATCATTAAACGTGACCCTGCTGCCCATTTTCTTTTCACTTCATTGCAAAGTGACAAAGGAATGGAGCTAGTAAAGCAATATGCTATACCAGCGGATGTTGATAGCTTGGTGTTAATCGAAAACGGCAAAGTGTTTACAAAATCCTCCGCGGCACTGCGCATCGCCAAAAAGCTAGATGGTCTATGGCATCTATTTTTCTTATTCATCCTTGTACCAAGCACAATCCGTGACATCTTTTACGACTACTTCGCGAAAAATCGCTACAAGTGGTTTGGCAAAAAGGAAGACGCTTGCACGCTGCCATCGCCCGACATTCGCAAAAGATTTATCTAATACTTTCATAGCGTTATCACCGTCCGCGTCTTTTCAGACAATAAAAAGTGGCTATCTCGTCAATCCAAACGAGACAGCCACTTTTGTTCTTTCACACCTGTAACTCCTTATTTTCGTCCGCAGTAAACGCCCGTGATCTTGTCAAAAAGCGTTTACCTTCAACCCCTTCGAGCGAAAACATACCACCACGGCCATCGACGACGTCAATGATAAGCTGCGTATGCTTCCAATACTCAAACTGGTTTTTATGCATATAAAACGGAGTCCCTCCAATTTGTCCAAGAAGAATGTCTTGATCACCAATAATGAGTTCTCCGTCTGGATAACACATCGGCGACGAGCCATCACAGCAACCGCCCGATTGGTGAAACATAAGCGGACCGTGTTTCTTTCTTAAAAAATCAATGAGTTCAAGTGCAGCGTCCGTTGCAAGCACTCGTTCAGTCATCCACACTTTCCTCCTATCCAATCAAATACGCCTCAGCGTATTTGCGTCCAGATTATTTCGAACTTGAGGCCTACAGGAGGTAGGTTATGCAGTGGGGAAGGATTGAACTACATCCTTCCTTGTTGCGAATCGAACAGCGAAGGGTTCGATTTGCCTTAATTTCTGCGTTCTTCGCAGAAATTAAGGCACTTTCAGGACGTCGCGCACTTAGACTGCCTTCTTAAGCTCCTTTGAAAATCTGTGACATCCGCCGGAGGCTTTAACTGAATTTCTGCCGGGGGTGAGCCCCGGCTGGATTAAGTTAAAAGAAACCTAACTTATTTTCACTATAACTAACAAGCATATTTTTCGTCTGCTGATAATGGTTCAACATCATCAGGTGATTTTCACGGCCGACGCCGGACGCTTTGTAACCACCGAATGCAGCATGCGCTGGATAAGCATGATAACAGTTCGTCCACACACGACCTGCTTGAATACCGCGACCAAAGCGGTACGCTGTATTCATATCACGCGTCCACACACCTGAACCTAAGCCATATAATGTATCATTGGCAATTTCAAGCGCTTCTTCTTTCGTTTTGAACGTTGTCACGGACACGACAGGGCCAAAAATCTCTTCTTGGAAAATCCGCATTTTATTGTTGCCTTTAAAGACAGTTGGTTTGACGTAATAGCCGCCCTCCAACTCGCCTTCCAGCTTATTTTGCTCCCCACCAATTAGGCATTCTGCGCCTTCTTGTTTGCCGATATCCAAGTATGACAGGATTTTCTCCAACTGTTCCGTCGATGCCTGCGCGCCCATCATAACCGTCGGATCTAGCGGATTACCCACTTTAATCGCTTTTACTCGTTCGAGTGCACGCTCCATGAATTTATCGTAAATCGATTCTTGAATTAAGGCACGTGATGGGCATGTACATACTTCCCCTTGGTTCAAAGCAAACAGTACAAACCCTTCGACAGCTTTATCTAAAAACGAATCGTCTTCGTCCATGATGTCTTCGAAGAAGATGTTTGGTGATTTACCACCGAGCTCAAGCGTAACTGGAATGGCCGTTTGTGAAGCATATTGCATGATGAGTCGACCCGTTGTTGTCTCACCTGTAAACGCAATTTTGCCAATACGTGGGCTCGATGCAAGCGGCTTCCCTGCTTCCAAACCGAAACCATTTACAATATTGACAACACCTGCCGGCAGCAAGTCTTCAATTAATTCCATCAACACCAAAATAGATGCAGGTGTCTGTTCCGCTGGCTTCAACACGACGCAGTTTCCTGCCGCAAGTGCCGGTGCCAGTTTCCACACTGCCATTAAAATCGGGAAGTTCCACGGAATAATTTGTCCAACAACACCAATCGGCTCATGGAAATGGTACGCCACTGTGTCGTTATCAATTTGGCTAACTCCGCCTTCTTGAGCACGAATTGCACCTGCGAAATAACGGAAATGGTCAATGGCTAGCGGCAAGTCCGCATTCAACGTTTCCCGGACTGCTTTACCATTTTCCCACGTTTCTGCAACTGCTAGCATTTCTAGGTTTTGCTCTATACGATCGGCAATTTTCAATAAAATATTGGAGCGTTCCGTAACAGACGTTTTCCCCCAATCGTCTTTCGCGGCATGTGCAGCATCCAGTGCAAGCTCAACATCTTCTGCAGTCGAACGGGCTACTTGCGTAAATACCTTGCCCGTTACTGGAGTCGGATTGTCAAAGTATTGACCGTTTACTGGAGCTGTCCATTTTCCGCCTATAAAGTTGTCATAACGTTTCTTGAAATTCACCTTCGCGCCTTCAGTGTTCGGAAAAGCATAAACTAGATTTTCTACTGCTTGAACCATTCTCCATTCCCCCTTGTATGATGAACTTTTTACACCCCGCTACTATACGCTGCAAGCTCCGACTGTATGCCCCCTCATAACAATGCCGAAATTAATGTATCCGCTTACATTTTTAACGAAATAAAAAAGTAGCTTGCCCTTTGACTCTATCAAACGGTATCAGATAATTCAATCACTTTATTTCGCAGTAATTCGACAAGCCATTCACATCTTCATCAATTGTTAACTTCCCGGTAATAATTTGTTCATATTTACCTTTTAGAATAAAGGTAATCAGATTATACGGGAGGAATTCATATGGACAATGAATTAGAAACAGTACAAGAGACAAAAGTAGAAACTGTACAAGAAATTGTGAAAGCGCCTAAGAAAAAAAGTGCATCAGCCAAACGATTGTTATCGACCATTGGAGCGGGTGTCATTGGATCAGTACTAACATTGGGCGTTGTCGCAAATACCGATATTTTACAGGCAAGCCCTCAAGGAACAATACCGGTGACTGCACCTAGCACTCCTTATAACGTGCAGCAAACAACCGTAAAAAATCCAGCTTCACTGGCAGACATGGTTGAGCAAGCATCCAGTGCAATTGTCGGTATCGTCAATTACAAAAGCTCTGGCAATCGCTTCGCCCAAAACACGGAAGCAGTGAAAAGCGGAACAGGCTCGGGTGTCATTTACAAGATTGAGGGCGACAAAGCTTATATCGTCACCAACAATCACGTCATCGATGGAGGAGAAAAGCTTGAAATTTCACTAGAAAGTGGAGATAAAACAACCGCGGAACTTGTCGGCAAAGACGCGCTGAGCGATTTGGCGGTCCTCACCATTGATGCGAAGTATGCAAAATCAGTACTCGAATTCGGCAACTCTGACCAGTTGCGTGCAGGAGATGCAGTCGTTGCAATCGGTAACCCACTTGGACTTGATTTTTCAGGTACTGTAACACAAGGGATTGTCAGCGCCGTCAATCGGGCCATTAATGTTCATACATCAGCCGGCGAATGGGAAATGAACGTCATTCAAACAGATGCGGCCATTAACCCCGGAAACAGCGGTGGTGCACTACTGAATTCAGCTGGGCAAGTCATCGGCATTAACAGTTTGAAAATTTCTGAAAGCGGCGTTGAAGGACTCGGCTTCGCTATTCCGAGTAACGAAGTCATACCGCTTATTGAAGAAATGACATTGCACGGGCAAGTTGAACGTCCGTACATCGGTATCGGACTTGCTGATCTGGCACAAGTACCCCCTATGTACTTGCAACATCTTCCGCAAGAAGTAAAAGGCGGCGTGATGGTCGCCAGCGTCGATCCATTATCAGCCGCCGGCAAGACTGGACTTGCAGTAGAAGACGTCATCACCGCTATCAATGGCACTGACATCACTAGCCCAACAGAACTACGCAAGTTTTTATATTCACAATTAAAGGTTGGCGATACCGCTACATTTACGGTTTACCGCGGTGCGCAATTAAAAACAATCGATGTTACACTGACTAGCAATAAAACAACTACTGAATAATCACTAAACAAAGACCTTTGCCCCCCAAAGCAAAGGTCTTTCCAGTTGCATATTTTCTCTTTTCAATTTACCTTGAATATAGCTACTATTTAACGAAAGGAGATGCGACCCATTGAAAATCTTAGTAATTGAAGACAATGAAAGTGTCTCCTCGATGATTGAACTGTTTTTTTCAAAGGAAGGCATCGAAGGGGAATTCGTGAAAGATGGTCTTGAAGGCTATCGCCGCGCAAGTGAGGCGCATTGGGACTGCTTAATCGTCGATTGGATGCTGCCCGGAATGGATGGCGTGTCCATTTGCCGAAAATTAAGGCAAGAACAATACGCGGGTCCGATTATAATGTTGACGGCGAAAGACAGCGAGTCAGACCAAGTACTCGGACTCGAAATGGGTGCGGACGATTATGTCACAAAACCTTTTAGTCCACTCGCTCTGATGGCGCGCATTAAAGCCGTGACACGCAGGTATTCGCCAAAGCAAGTCATTGAACACCAAAAAGAAGGCATCATTGAGACTGCACACTTTACAATCAATCACAACACACGCGAAGTACTATTAGACGGCAAGCCCGTCCTTAATTTAACACCAAAAGAATTTGATTTACTGTCCCATTTTGCCCAACATCCGAAACAAGTCTTTTCACGAGAGCAATTATTAGACAATGTTTGGGGCTATGATTTCTACGGCGATGACCGTACTGTCGATGTTCATATTAAGCGACTTCGCACAAAAATCGCCACAGACGGACAGCCTTTTTTCCATACTGTATGGGGTGTTGGGTATCGGTTTGATGAAACAATAGGTGAATCTAAGTGAAAATCAAATACTTCTATCAACAACTGACAAGCCATGTCAGCGTCATCCTTATCGCCTTCTTAATTTTAAGCGTACTGTTCTCTCATTACGTCGAACAATTTGTCTATGACAATAAAACTGAGGAACTCGCGACGTATGGGCAGACAATTTTACATGACCTTGATCGCAATCCACGTTATTCAACAAATACCCTGCAAGTGTATGAACATGTGCTAAACGGTCGAGACATTCAATACATTTTATTCGATGAACAATCTGCTATCATTTATTCAACCGAGCTAAAAGCACCGGTCATTGGGTTATTGAGTGAAGATGAATGGCAGGAGATTAAAAACGGCAAAACCGTCACGGTCAAACAAGACTTCAAGCGATTCAACGAAGCCGTCACATTCGTCCTGCTTCCCTATGTCCAAAACAATCAATTTGTCGGCGGGATTCTGCTGACATCCCCTATTAAAGGCTCACGGGAAGTGATTTCACAGATGAATACCTATCTACTATTCACAATGGTACTTGCATTGGCGGTCGCTCTATTACTCAGCTGGATCTTATCGAATTTCCACGGCAAACGCATCAAAAGGCTACGTGAAGCTACTTCACTTGTTGCACAAGGGGATTACTCCGTGCGTATTCCTTCTGCCAATGTCGATGAGATCGGTGAACTGGCTGAAGACTTCAACAAAATGGTCGAGAAATTAAATGTGTCAATGGAAGAAATCCAAAGCCTGGAAAACCGACGTCGCCAGTTCATGGCAGACGTTTCCCACGAATTACGGACACCACTAACAACCATTCGCGGCATTATCGAAGGCATGAGAAATGACATGATATCGGAATCAGAAAAAGAAAAAGGCTTCCAGCTTGCCAGCAATGAAACGATGCGACTGATCCGCCTGGTCAATGAAAACCTGGATTACGAAAAAATTCGTTCTAACCAAATTACATTGTTCAAACAAGATATGCAACTCGTTGAACTGCTAGAGATTATTAAAGACCAGCTCGAAGGTGTCGCAGCTGAAAAGCACAATCACATCCTTGTCGATGTTGAACCTGATGTAATTGTGCATGCCGATTACGATCGGCTCACCCAGATTTTGATTAACATCACGAAAAACAGTATTCAATTTACCGACAATGGATCCATCTATTTGCGCGGCTATGTGCGGGATGATATGACCATTATCGAAATTGAAGATACCGGCATTGGCATTGACCCGGATGATATTGAAAAAATATGGGGTCGGTTTTATAAGGCGATTGTGTCGAGGACTACGAATCCATACGGAGAATTCGGACTCGGTTTATCCATCGTCAAACAGCTTGTCACTCTGCATAACGGGACGATTAACGTGTCCAGTGAACAAGGTAAAGGTACAAAATTTACAATTCTCATACCTAATTATTAGCCCTCCGTAATAATTTGTTCATATTTACAATGTACCATGAGGGTAATCAATGATTTTGGAGGAGAATACATGACTAAGAAATGGCTATTCCCGCTAGTAATTGCCGTCATCCTTGTGATGGCAACGGGGTGTTCAAAAGAAAAAGAAGAAATCGTAGCAACTGTTGGCGGTGAAAAAATCACCAAAGAGGAATTGTACGACACGCTTGTCAAAGCGTCTGGACAACAAGCTCTCGATGCAATGATTGAAGATAAAGTGATTGCAATGGAATTGAAAAAAGAAAAAGTAACCGTTTCTGATGAAGAAGTAGAAGCTGAGTTTGCAACGCATGTCGAAAGTAACGGTGGAGAAGAAGCCTTTGCCACAGCGTTAGAACAAAGCGGCATCACCGAAAAGGACTTCAAAGACAGCATTACTGAATATTTATCTATCCGAAAAGTCGTTGAACCACGCATCGAAATCACAGACGAGGATATCAAAGCCTATTTCGATGAAAATAAGGAAACGCTTAGCACTGAAGACCAAGTTGAAGCCAGTCATATTTTAGTGAAAGATGAAGCAACAGCGAAAGAAGTTGCGAAAAAACTAGCCGATGGTGAAGATTTTGTAGCACTTGCCAAGGAATATTCGATGGATACAGCAAACGCTTCAAAAGGCGGAGAATTAGGCTATTTTGGGCGCGGTAAAATGGTTGCTGAATTTGAAGAAGCTGCATTTTCAATGGAGATTGGTGCAGTGAGCGAACCTGTGAAAACAGAACATGGTTACCACATCATTCACGTCACCGATAAAAAAGCAGCAAAAGAAGCTGTTTATGAAGATAGTAAAGAAGACATCAAAAAGCTATTGATTGAAGAACAAATGCAGACCGAGTATGTTAATTGGTTGGATGAAGTGAAAGCGGATTATGATATTAAGAATATGTTGTTGGGGAATAAGTGAAGAGTGGAACGGAAAAGCCGAAATGGCTTTTCCGTTTTTTTTGCGTCGCAGTCATAGTAAACCTATTTATAAGCCATCGTTGCACGAACGGCTTTTTGCCAGCCGCCATAAATTTCTTCACGTACTTCTTGCTCCATTCCCGGCTGGAACTGTTGATCAAGATGCCAATGCTTTGCGATTTCAGAACGGTCCTTCCAGAATCCAACAGCCAAACCTGCCAAATAAGCCGCACCTAATGCCGTTGTTTCATTAATGACCGGGCGTTCCACTGGCACATTCAACAGATCACTTTGGAACTGCATTAAGAAATTATTCGCGACAGCGCCGCCGTCTACACGCAATGCTTTCAATGTAATCCCTGAATCTGCCTCCATTGCATCCAGCACATCTTTTGTCTGATAAGCCAGTGATTCCAAAGTTGCCCGAACGAAATGTTCCTTCGACGTGCCTCTCGTTAATCCAAAAACAGCTCCTCTGACATCACTGTCCCAGTACGGTGCGCCTAGCCCAACAAATGCCGGCACTACATAAACACCTTCCGTTGAATCTACTCGATCTGCATAGCGTTCGCTATCTGCAGAATCTCTGAACATCCGTAGCCCATCCCGAAGCCATTGAATTGCTGAACCCGCCACAAAGATACTACCTTCGAGCGCATATTCCACTTTGCCGTCAATTCCCCATGCCAGCGTCGTCAACAAGCCATGCTCAGACTTCACTGCTTTTTCACCTGTATTCATTAGCATGAAACAGCCTGTTCCGTATGTGTTTTTCACCATACCACTATCAAAGCACGCCTGACCGAACAACGCGGCTTGCTGATCGCCTGCAATTCCCGCGATAGGCGCTGCGTGACCAAAGAACAAATCGCTATCTGTATGCGCATAGATTTCAGAGGAAGGGCGAACTTCAGGAAGCATGGATGCCGGCACACCTAACATATCTAGTAATTCCTGATCCCATTGCAAGTCGTAAATATTGTACATTAATGTTCTCGAAGCATTGGAATAGTCCGTCACATGCGTCTTACCGCCAGATAATTTCCAAACCAACCATGTATCAATCGTGCCAAATAATAGATCGCCTCGCTCCGCTCTTTCTCTCGCACCTTCTACATTATCCAAAATCCATTTGACCTTGGTGCCTGAAAAATAAGCGTCAATGAGCAAGCCCGTCTTATCGCGAACCATGTCATCATAGCCCTGCGCTTTTAGCTCTTCACAAATATCGGCAGTTTGTCTTGATTGCCAAACAATAGCATTGTAAACTGGATCCCCTGTATGTTTATCCCAGACAACAGTCGTCTCACGCTGGTTTGTAATACCGATGCCCGCAATTTGATTGGCATTGATATTTTTCTCTGACAATACGCCTGCAATTACGGCTAAAATCGAACTCCATATTTCGTCTGCCCGATGTTCAACCCAACCTGATTGTGGGAAATACTGCGTAAACTCCTGTTGAGACGAATGAAAAATCTCTCCTTTTTGATCAAATAAAATAGCCCGTGAGCTCGTTGTTCCTTGGTCAAGTGCTAATATATATTTTTCAGTCATGTTAGATTCCCCCAAATTCTATTTTTAATGTTATGCGCTCTTGGCAACTCTTTGTTTCACAACTACTTCTTCCTCTTTTTTAAGCGTTAATTGTGCGCCTAACAGAACTACCAATGCAACGGCCCCAACTACCCAAAATGCAACACTATTGACGCCTATGAAAACTTGTTGATAGAATAGTGCACCGAACGTACCGCCAAGAATTGGACCTACGATAGGTACCCATGCGTAACTCCAGTCGGATGAACCTTTACCGGCAATCGGCAAGAAGAAATGTGCAATTCTTGGTCCTAAATCACGTGCTGGATTAATAGCATAGCCAGTTGTTCCACCGAGTGACATGCCAATTGCAACAATAAGTGCACCAACAATTAACGGATTCAATCCTTCTGTAAACTCATTCGCACCAATCATCAAAAGACCTAATAGCAAGACAAACGTCCCAATCATTTCACTCGTTAAATTTGATAATGGATGGCGAATCGCAGGTGATGTCGCAAACACAGCTAGTTTCGCACCTTGATCCTCCGTCTTTTTCCAGTGAGGTAAGTATTGGAAGTAAATAATCACTGACCCCAGAATAGCCCCAATAATCTGTGCAAGTATATAGTTTGGAACATCAGCCCATGGAAATTCTCCGATAGACGCCAAGCCAAGTGTTACCGCTGGATTCAAATGGGCGCCACTAAAATTCCCAACTGCGTAAACTCCCATCGTCACAGCAAGTCCCCAGCCAAGCGTAATGACAATCCAGCCAGCACCTTCTGCCTTCGAATCCTTCATCAATACACCACCGACTACACCCGCCCCAAAGATGATTAAAATCATTGTACCGATCAATTCCCCTAAAAATGGTGTCATTCTCTCTTCCTCCTTTTCTGGTAAGCGGTTACATGTGGTATCATAAAAAAATCCACATTTAAACATCCGCATTGTGCGGGATGAATAAATGTGGACCTCAATGCTCAACCACTTCTTATTAACCTATCCATATCTTAGTAAAGATTCAAACTATTGTCAATACATTTTGAAAAATAAATTAATATTAAGATTGGCTGTCGTTTTTAAAAGCTGCCCAAAGCTGCTGATTGGATGTTGTCACAGCTTTCGCCCCTGCGTCCAATGCCGCATGAACATGCTCTTCTGAACGAATCAGTCCCCCGCTAATAATCGAAATACCCGTTCTTTCATGTACTTCACTAATAATTTGAGGAATCACACCTGGAAGAATTTCAATATAGTCCGGTTTCGTCCGTTCAATGAGCGAATAACTCTTTTCCAAAGCGATTGTATCCAATAAAAACATCCTTTGAATCGCAATGATCCCTTTGGCCTTTGCTTTCATAAGCATATTCGACCGAGTAGAAATAATACCCGCTGGTCGAATATCATTACAAAGAAACTCCGCGGCATAATCATCCGTTTTTAACCCTTGAATTAAATCCGCATGAATAATAATCTTTTTCCCATAGCGATCTGCTTCATTTTTTATCGTTTTGAGATTACTAATATGCACTTCCAACAAGACTATATATTCATATGGGCTGTTAAGCAATGCTTCAAGTTGCTTCAAATTACGCAAAGCCGGTAAAATTTTTTGTTTATGAAAAGGCATAATATTCTCACTCCCCTTTCGAACAATTATAACTCGACCGCAGTCGTCGCACATACAATTTCCTGCTGTAATTCTTCTTCATAACGTGTCTGCTGATCCTCAGTCCAGCCAAAAATCGTAGCCATTTCAGCCATCACTTGCTCTTTCCACTTTAAAACAGTATAGATATCGAATAGTAATGCACCCGTCCTTCTGATAAAAAAATCAGTCGGTTTAACAGCCATTTCATGGTGAATTGCATACATTAATTGAGCATATAAAACCGGGGGTAATGTCGTATCATTGTCCGCCAAATGGCCAAACACAGCATCGACATTAGAACCATACATCTTCGCCAACTTGAGGCCTTGGTGTTCATTCAATCCTAAACGCCGCGCTTGCTTATTCTTCGCATATAAAAATTGTTGCAACTTTGCAGAACCACCCACATCACCACCCGAAATCGGGAAGTTTTTTGTGATGCATGGACCAAATGGCTTGTCGTCCGTTGCGTTCAATTTTTCAACAACCATTCCTACAACCGTTTCCGCCATTTTACGATAACCCGTTAATTTCCCGCCTGCAATGGTGATTAAACCTGTATCTGATTGCCAAATCTCATCTTTCCGGGAAATTTCAGAAGGATTTTTACCCTCTTCGTGAATAAGCGGACGAATCCCTGCCCATCCTGACTCAATATCTTTTTCAGTAATTTGTAACTCCGGGAACATATAGTGAATCGCGCCCATGACATACGCACGATCCTCTGCCGTAATCTTGATCGTCGCACGGCTTGCATCGTAAAATGTATCCGTCGTCCCTACATACGTTTTGCCATCCCGCGGAATCGCAAATACCATGCGTTTGTCAGGTGTATCGAAATAGACTGCCTGCTGTAAAGGGAAAGCAGATTGGTCAAATACCAAGTGGACCCCTTTGGATAAAACCAAGTGCTTCTCGCTCTTAGACCCGTCAATTTCTCGTACATCATCCACCCATGGCCCCGTCGCATTAACAACTGTTTTTGCCTGAACAGACACGGTTTTGTCCGTCAGCATATCTTTTATATCAGCACCCACTACTTGCTTTTTTTCGTCGTAAATAAACTGCGCCGCCTTAGCATAATTCGTAATGACTGCACCATTTTCCGCCGCCGACTTGATCACTTCTATCGTCAAACGCGCATCGTCCGTGCGGTATTCCACATAGACACCGCCACCGAGTAAGCCATCCTTTTTGACAATCGGCACTTTACGAACTGTCTCTTCTAGTGACAGCATCGTTCTACGCTCCCGCTTCTTCACGCCTGCTAAAAAGTCATAGACTCGTAGTCCTAATGACGTCGATAGCTTACCGAAAGTACCCCCTTTATGAAACGGTAGTAGCATCCATTCAGGCGTTGTCACATGAGGACCGTTTTCGTACACAATCGCCCGCTCTTTGCCGAGCTCCGCCACTTCCTTAATTTCAAACTGCTTCAAATAGCGCAATCCGCCATGCACCAATTTAGTCGAACGACTTGACGTACCAGATGCAAAATCCTGCATCTCCACAAGTGCCACCTTCAATCCACGCGTTGCCGCGTCTAAAGCAATACCTGCACCCGTAATTCCCCCGCCAATGACGAGTAAATCGAATGGCTCACCTGCCATTTTTTCAAACGTAGATTGTCTCTCTAAAGCTGAAAATGTACCCATATTCATCTTCTCCCTTTTGTAATTTTTCCATGAAAAAGAGACCTGAACACACCACTGCATATTCGCAATAATGTCGTCAGGTCTCTCATTAGCTCAAACCGAATCTATTAACTTAATTGTAGTCTATCATATACAGATCATTTTGTGAACTTTTTTACTTTGAATGAATTATAGCTAAACTCAAAAAGCCAACCCATCACAGGTCGGCTTTCCATGTATTACGCGTTGAAATGTGTCATCGCTTCGGCAACTTTTACTGTCCGTTTCGCTTGGTGATGAACAGCCGCTTTAATCGCCACTTCGTCCTCGATAATTTTTCCATCTTGACCAACTGTTACGCTAGTTCCATATGGATTGCCGCCAGCTGCAAATGTAGCTGGATCTGTGAATCCTGGTGCTGCAACAACTGCGCCCCAATGGTACATCGTTGTGTAAAGAGATAGGATGGTTGCTTCTTGTCCACCGTGTGGATTTCCAGCAGAAGTCATTGCACTTACCGCTTTATTGGCAAGCTTGCCTTGGTACCAATAGCCACCCAATGTATCCACGAAGGCTTGGAATTGGCTAGCAACGTTTCCGAAACGCGTCGGTACGCTAAAGATGATCGCGTCTGCCCACTCAAGATCGTCACCTGTCGCAACAGGAACGTCTTTTGTTGCTTCAACATTCGCTTTCCAGTTTGGCGTTGCATCAATGACAGCTTGCGGAGCTGTTTCTGCTACTTTCACTAATCTTACTTCAGAACCTGCTTCTTTTGCTGCTTCCGCTGCCCATTGCGCCAACTGATAGTTTGTACCGCCCGAGCTGTAATAGACGATTGCTGTTTTTACGTTTGTCGTCTTGCCCATCTCCTTTTCCGTCATCTTGCCAAACAGTCTGTATAAGTAACCCATAAATTATTCACCGTTTCTTTTGTACTTTTAATTTCCAAACTTCGCGTTATACCATTCTGACGCCGCATCGACTTCTGTACGCGTCAACGAATGGCCATTCATCTCCCAATGGATAGCCGTTTCCGCTCCTACACCCGTTAGCAACTCATCCAAATCCTCCGACTCTTTCGCCGGACACATCGGATCATTTTTCCCTGCGGCAATAAACACCTGAACTCCAGCTAAATCTGGTAAATCAATACCACGTCTTGGCACCATCGGATGGTGGAGAATCGCACCTCTCAAAGCACCTGCATAATGGAACAACAAGCTTGCCGCAATGTTTGCCCCGTTCGAATAACCGACTGCAATGATATTAGTCCTATCAAAACCATATTCTGCTGCAGCTTCAATAAGAAATTCGTTCAATTCCTTCGTACGGAAAATTAAATCTTCCTCATCGAAAACACCTTCTGCTAATCTACGGAAAAAGCGCGGCATACCGTTTTCAAGGACATTCCCTCGAACACTTAATACCGAGGCTTCCGGGTCGATTAAATCGGCAAGTGGTAATAAATCATTTTCCGTCCCACCTGTACCATGAAGCATTAGCAACACCGGCTTCGAAGCATTCGTTCCTTGTTTGAATATATGTTTCATCTAATAGCCCCCTATTTTAGATACAATAAAACTATCTCGAATTCAAGGAAACTTTATCAAAGAGAATTAGCATTGTCAAAGAGGTTGGCTCGCCAACTAAAAGTTGGCGTACTAGTTTTGTGACATTACACTATCAGTTTGGCGATTTGCCATGACAATTCTTGACGTTGCTCTTACGGTTTAAACATTTGCCATGACAGTCCAGCTTTTCCACTGACAGTCCATAGTTCTTCATCCAAAACTCGAACAACGCCAGTATTGCCAGGCGATAACTGGTGACATCCAGGCGAGGCCTTTACTTTCTGCCTGGTGAATCGGCAGCCACTCATTGCCTTCTCCACGTATCATATAAACTTCGTGATGCGGTGCTTGGTCATGGTAGCCGGTCATATCAAACGTACCATCTTGCCGCAGTACCGCCTGCACTTCATAGTCTATTTTCGGTGCAGGTGTGAGAGGATTACCGACTGCATGTGTGATAAAAAATCCAGATTCCTCTTGCTTATGATCCAAACGCTTCAAGACAATACCCTCATGAGAGGCGGTTGCTTGTTCACGAAATTGCTTCAAACGATTATAAGCAATCGTCGGTCCAACAGCTTTCGTGAACGTCAACGGAGTGCCAATCTGATCATATGCAAGCTCAATATGGACACGGGTTCGAAAACCTTCTCCATGCACATCAAACCCTCTGTCATCCCCTTTAAAATAATGGTTCCACGCCAATACATTCGGATTCGTCACCCATCGATCTGCCAAAAAAGTTGTATAGCGGAATTGCCATCTATCCACATTCGGGCGGCGTATCCGATCTTGAACTGGCACCAACAATTCTCGCGGCTTAGCAATCCATTTCGACATTTCAAACACCTCGACCGCCGCCTTTTCTTTCGACGAAGCCGGATTGACTAGACCAAAAGCAGTTGAAAATATGGACTTACTGACATTAAATCGATCTTCCGACTGGGCTAGTGTACGCTTTGAGCGAATCGTATAACGGTAGGTTTCATCCAACGAAATATCCCGGTCCACGTAACAATTATTGTTGACCGTTGTCAGATACATATCATTACGAAACACGTCATAGTCCTCAACTTCACTCATTTCCTCCCACGACAAGGCGATTTGCGTCTTTGCAACAATCGTTGTCATGACAAGTGATTGAAGTGGGTTGTCCTTATTCTTCTGTTCAGCAAACGCCGATGTTTGCAACGCAATCACATCGACAACTTCCCCATTTTCTACGCGCTCAATCGCATATGTAAAGAGCTTTGCATGCTTAATATCACCATCACTAAACTCCGGTACAGTCCCCTCGTATACATGCTCCTCGTCCTTATAAACATGATAGATTCCTCCAACATCATTCCATGTGAATGAAATAACATCTTCCTGATGCACAACGGTTTTTATTTCAAAAAGCACCGGATTCACCTCCCTCATGATAAGTGTGAGGTACTTTATCCTCAGTTAAACATGGGGGCAAAATTCAAACTGTTTTACTTTCTCCTCCGATAATTGTATAGACAATCCCTCCGAAAATAAGAAAGATGCCCATAGTTTGCAGACCAGAAGGATGGAAATCTAAAATAATCGTATCAAGTAAAATGGCAACAACCGGGTCGACAAATACCAAGGCAGAGATGACAACTGTTGCTAATTTCCGGAGGCTATTGAAAAACAAATAATAAACAAATCCCGTATGTATTAAGCCCGTCCCAATGATGTATAGCCAGTTTGAATCGCTTAACCCTACGAATACAGTGAAGTTCATAAACGGAAATAACATCAAAATGCCAATCGAAGTTTGAACAAACGTCATTGCATACGCACTTAGCCCCGTAATCTCTTTCCCAATTAACATCGTCATTGCATAGCACACAGCTGAAAGAATAGCCCAGCCAAAACCCGAACCAACGAATTCTGTCAGCGAAGTGAAACTTCGTATACCGATAATGAAGACACTTCCTAGAAAACAAGTGATAATCGCCAGCAATGCTGTCACTGTCATCTTTTCTTTCAAAAATAAGCTGCCTATGATTAGTACAAAAATCGGTGCTAAATTATAAAGAGTGATAGCAACTGTAATGGACATTTCTTCGAATGCCTTGAATAAAAACACCCAATTCAACACTAAAAAGACACCACAAATAATCGTTTGCACAACTTCCCGTTTTTTCCAAACCTCCACTTTTTGTTGACCTGTGACGATCCAGCAGAAGCTTAAAAAAAGCGTGGCGCAAATACAACGAACAAATACTAATTCCACCGCAGGAATCCCAGTCTTTCCCGTGAAGAATCCAATTGAACCGAAAATTGCCATCGCCAGCGTCATTTGTAGCATCGGAACACCATTCAAATTGATCACCCTATACTTTATTAATAGTTTCATAATACTCTAAAAACAATATGTTTAACAAACTTATTTTAAAATGGTAACGAAAAATAATTTGTATCTTGTCAATTATCAATTTCATGTTATAGTTGTGATGAAAATAGAATATTTTTTGCCACTAGGGGAGTCTTGTAAAAGGCTGAGACGCATATAAATATGCGGACCCTTGGAACCTGATCTGGATCATACCAGCGTAGGGAAGTGGGACCGCGCTGTTTTTTATTGACCAAACCATCGTGGGCCGCTTCCTGATTGCAATCGGGAGGCGGCCTTTTTAATTTTATTCAGCGGGAATTCAAACCCCGCCGAATAGTGACCCAAAGCCTTCGGCGGATGTCACAGATTTTCAAAATTAGAGATACGAGGAGTGGGCAGGATGACGTTTTGTGAAGAAGTACGGTCGGAATGTGATGCGTTATGGCAAGGAAGCTTTGACCATCCATTTGTCAAAGGAGTTGCGGACGGCACGTTGCCGCTAGATGTGTTTAAGTTTTATGTGCAACAGGATTCTTATTATTTGTCCCATTTTGCAAAAATCCAAGCGCTTGGTGCTGTGAAGGCCAACAATTTGAAGACGACACAGCGTTTTGCGGTACATGCAGAGCAGACATGTAGTGCCGAAATGTCCTTGCACAAGTCATTTTTCACCATGCTAAAGGTAACTGAAGAGGAACAAGCCTCGTTTCAGCCTGCACCGACAGCCTATCAATACGTTTCGCATATGTATCGCGTAGCTCACGAAGGTGATTTAGCGGATATCCTTGCTGCGTTGCTACCCTGTTACTGGTTGTATTACGAAATTGGCGAACGACTAAAAGACGCTAAACCGAATCACCCCGTTTACGATAAATGGATTCAAACATACGGTTCTGAATGGTTTGAAGGGCTTGTACAAGAACAAATTTCCCGGATGAATGAACTGGCGGAAGCTGTTTCACCAGAGAGACGCCAGCAGCTAAAAGAACATTTCCATAAGAGTAGCTATTATGAATGGCAGTTCTGGGAAATGGCCTGGACGAAACAACAGTGGGCCATTCACTCATACGAGGGAGTGGTGAGCAAATGATCCAACAATTACGAACAGAACAACCACTCGTGCACTGCATCACCAATATTGTCGTTGCCAACTTCCAAGCGAACGGCCTGCTAGCACTCGGCGCATCACCCGTTATGGCAGATGCCGTAGAGGAAGCGGCTGAAATCGCTAGCATCTCGTCTTGTACCGTGTTAAATATTGGCACACTAAAACGAGAAACCGTAAAAGCAATGCTACTTGCAGGGAAAAGTGCTAATCAATATGGCAAACCTGTCATTCTCGATCCTGTCGGGGCTGGAGCAACCGCATTCCGCAAAGAATCCGTTTTAGGGATTTTAGATGAAGTCGATGTGACGCTCATCCGTTGTAATGCAGGAGAACTAGCCGCCATTGCAGGCGTGAAATGGGAAGCAAAAGGCGTCGATGCAGGTCAGGGAGATGCGGATTTAGCCACACTTGCGGAGGAAGTGGCACGTAGACACCACTGTATCGTCGCCGTTACTGGCGTAGTCGATATTGTAACTGACGGCAACAAAACGCTTCACATTAGAGGCGGGCATCCACTGATGGCTAAGATTACAGGTGCCGGCTGCCTACTAAGTGCAGTCGCAGGTGCATTTTTGGCTGTCGCGAATGAAAATCAGATAGATGCGGTGGCAAGTGCATGTACTTTTTATAAGAGGGCTGGACAACGGGCTGCCGAAAAATCTGAAGGCCCTGGTGATTTTCAAGTTCAGTTTTTGAACGCCCTTGGAGGTGAAGTGGAATGACAGCCATCGCTTTAACAGTAGCAGGGTCCGATAGTGGAGGTGGGGCAGGCATTCAAGCTGACTTGAAGACATTTCAAGAGTTAGGCGTCTTCGGCACCTCTGCACTAACGGCTGTAACAGCACAAAACACACTAGGTGTACACGGGGTTTATCCAATTGAGGCGGCGGGCGTGACCGCACAAATGCGAGCAGTACTAGACGATTTCAACGTTGGAGCAGTGAAAAGCGGCATGCTATTTTCCGCGGACATCATTCGTGCGGTGGCAGAAACGCTGCAATCTTACAGTACGCCAACGCTCATTATTGATCCCGTTATGATTGCCAAAGGCGGTGCTTCCCTTTTATTAGAGGAGGCTGTAGATGCGTTGAAAACATTTTTGATTCCAATGGCTTCTGTCATCACACCTAATATTCCAGAAGCAGAAGTGCTAGCGGGCATGACAATCGAATCGGATGTAGATGTTGAGGAAGCCGCAAATCGTATTTTACAGTTGGGCGCAGGAGCTGTCGTGATGAAAGGCGGTCATCGGCAAGGAGTCCACTTTGCGGAGGATTTATTTTTATCGGCAGATGGCGAACGCCTTGCCCTTCGCTCCGAATGGATCCACACCCAAAATACACACGGCACCGGCTGTACATTTTCTGCGGCGATCACCGCTGGGATTGCACTAGGCATGCCCATTTCTGAAGCAGTCGTCGATGCCAAACGGTTTATCCAAGCAGCGATTACTGACGGTTTAACGCTCGGCACGGCAGGACATGGACCGACTAATCATTGGGCATATAGACAAAGGAGTGAAGCAACACGAAAGGAGACTGTTTTCATTGATTAAGCAACAACTACAATTGTATTTCATCATGGGTAGCGTCAATACAGGGGCGTCTAAGCCACTAGAAGTATTGGAAGCGGCTCTGCAGGGTGGCGTGACCTGTTTTCAATTAAGGGAAAAAGGTCCAGGTGCTTTAATTGGAGATGAAAAACAAGCATTTGCAGTAGCTTGTCAGACACTTTGTCGGCACTTCAACGTACCCTTTATCGTCAATGATGACGTGGAGTTAGCAATAGCCATTGATGCAGATGGCGTGCATGTTGGGCAAGACGATGAAATGGCAGCAATAGTACGGGATCGAATTGGCAAAGACAAGATACTAGGCGTTTCCGTGCACAACGAGTCGGAAATGTTGGCGGCTATCGAAGTGGGTGCAGATTATGTGGGAATGGGACCCATCTATGCAACGTCATCTAAAGCAGATGCAAAACCTGTCAGCGGGACTGCTTTCATTCGAGAGATGAGCCGCCTTTACCCTGCCATGCCAATTGTCGGTATCGGCGGTATTACGATTGCTAACTTTAAACCGGTCTTAGAAGCAGGTGCTTCAGGCGTCTCAATCATTTCAGCCATCGCTTCAACCATTGACCCCTATATCGCAGCTCGCCGTTTCAAAATTGCATTAAACAAGGAGGTTATTTCATCATGACAACTAAAAAAATGGTTATTATGACAATGTTCGTCGCCATTGCAGTTGCAGGTTCCACATTCGTATCATTCCCGGCAGGTATTGCACGCGCCTATCCTATTCAACATGCCGTCAATGTCATTGCTGCTATTATGCTCGGACCAGTTCCAGCTGTCATTATCGCTTTTGTGACAGGACTCGTTCGGATACTCACCGGTACAGGCTCACTGCTCGCATTTCCAGGTGGCATGATTGGCGCATTCCTTGCAGGTATGTTGTATAAGCAGTTCGGCAAAACATGGCTGGCAGCTGTTGGAGAAGTCATCGGGACAGGCGTTATCGCCTCACTTATTGCGGTGCCTTACGCAAAAATACTGATGGGTACCACAATGACCGCCTTCTTCTTCGTACCACCATTTCTCGTATCCAGTATAAGTGGTGCAATGCTTGGTTTAGTACTTGTTGTACGATTGCAGAATACAAAGGTTAGCGGTAGGATTATGGGATAGTTGTGTGATTTTACACAGACGTTTCTAATTCGGAAAAATGCCCAGGAGTGGTTGCATAGACTACTAGCGGGAATCAGAATAGCGTTCTCTTGCACAAAGCACTCTATCGAAGTCCAGGTATTAATCAGTTTCCCGAAATACTTCTTTTATTTTATCCAATACGAAAACCACTCTGCATCACAGAGTGGTTTTTCAATCTTTTAGATGGACCATAACACTTGTTTTAGTCTGCTAGAAACTACTTAAGTTATCATCTGATACACAACTTCTCCATCCATGTACGTTTCATACACAGATACGTCCCCGATTTCCTCCTCAGGTATGGTGAACAAATCACGGTCAAGCACAGCAAAATTGGCTTTAAACCCCGTTTTCAGCATCCCTTGACGTTCCAGTCCACAAACAGCTGCCGCTTCTCGCGTATAGAGTGCAACTGCCGTTTCTACATCAATACATTCCGACTGTCCCGTATCCACCCCATTGTATGCCGTACGTGTCACGGCCGACTGAATACCTGCAAATGGGTTGACCGGATCTGCCCAAGACGTTGCAGGGGCGTCTGATGATAACGCCGTCTGAATACCACGCTCTAAAAATGTTTTGATTGGATAAGATGACTCGGTTCGGCCTTCTCCTAAGTTCGTTAAATAACTCTCGATTTCTGCGAACAAAAAGATCGACTGCGGCACAAAGGCAATCCCTGTCTGTTGGGCAATTGCCAGTGCTCGTTCCGTAGGCATTGCTGCATGCTCGATTCGGATGGATGGTTTGCCTTCCAGCCAAGGCTTACGATCTGCAAACGTCTCTGTAATCAAGTCAATCGCATTGTCGCCCATTGCATGAACGGCAAGCTGGATGCCATAGCGTTCAGCAAGATCCGCGGCTTCCGTCAGCTCTTCGCGAGTCGTCGTCGCAATCCCATGCTCATCTCGGCTTCCTTTAAACGGTTCAGATACCCACGCTGTACGCCCAGACACGCTGCCATCCGAGAACAACTTGATACCACCGATTCGGATGGATGCCTCATGATTGATACACGTAGCAGCATCAAGTTTCTTGAATTCATCCAACGTGTAATACATGACTGTGTCATGATTGAATCCAAGGCTACGTGCCTCCTCATACATCTCCAAATAATCATATGTCCCGTCATGTAACGCCATCATTTCCGTCACAGCAGTAATCCCGTGCGTCACTAGGTCATTGCCTGTTTCGACAAGTATTTTTGCAGTTTCAGTTTGCGTCAATTTCGGCATGTGGTCTTTTACAGCTTTCTGGGCAGGAATTTCACGTATAATGCCCGTCAGGTCGCCGTTTTCATCCCGCTCGAACTGGCCACCTTTCGGATCCGGTGTGTTCCGGTCAATGCCTGCTATTTCAAGTGCCTTGCTGTTGACCGAAATAATATGTGCACATGTTCGCGTCACGACAACCGGTGAATCCGAGCATGCTTCATCCAAATCATGACGATTTGGCGCACGTCCTTCGATAAGTTTGCCTTCGTCATAGCCCCAGCTTTCAATCCAGTCCCCTGCCTGCTGCTCACCTCGACGCTCTCGAATTCGCTCTTTTAGTTCTTCTATAGAATTTGTGACAGGTGCCATACACGGAATCTGCTTAGCGAAATCCGCTACGTATACGGGGTGCAAATGAGCATCGACGATTCCCGGAATGACTGTCCTACCTTCTAAATTCATGCCACCTTCCAAAGAAAACGGTAGAGCAGAATGGTTACCAATCCATTCAACAACTCCATCTTTCACACTAAATGCGTCTGCATATAACGCATCCGGATTTGCTGTAAAAATCTTTGCATTGTAGAAAACTGTACGTTTTGTCTGTATCATGATGTCACCTTCCGCTATCTGTAGTTGTTTCGTCAGAGACTGTTTGCTCAGAAACCTGCTTTCTCCCGCCCCAGTAAAAATCCAATGCCCATCCGACAGCACCGCCCACAATTGCCGGAACTAGCCAAGAAAATCCGCTTGTACCAAACGGTAAAAACCCGAGCGTTTTTAGAATGAATGCATCACCAATTCCAAACCCTGCAAGCGTCTCAAATGCACTAACAAGAAACGTCATGAGGATCGCTCCTCTGTAAATACCTGCATACAGGATGACCTTATGGAATACACCGAGCAGGACGAGTACAATGGCAATCGGATACAGCAATGTGAAAATCCATATCGTATAGTTAATAATCTTCTCTACGCCCAACGTACCCACAGATGCAGATACGATACAAATGATGGCTACCCAAGGCGTGTAAGTAATACGATGATTGACAAGTTTCGTTAAGAACTCCGCGATAACTGCAACAACACCGATTGTTGATGTTAGGCAAGCAAGTGCAATAACGACGGCTAGTACAGCAGACCCGCCACCACCAAGAAGGCGGCCAATTAATTCTTTCACAAGCATAGTGCTTTCAATATCCGCTGGAAGCTGTCCACTTGCACCTGCACTAATATATAGCAGACCTCCATATACAATTAGAAGTCCTGCTCCAGCAATGACAATTGACTTGAGCGCAATTTTTTTCGCTTCTTTACCCTTATAGCCATAATGCCGGATTGCAAGGAGAAAGATTGGGGCACATAGAATACCTGTAATGACATCCCCAGTCTGATACGCATTGACAAATGCCTTCGAAAAAGCCTGCGTAATTCCCGTGTCTGTCGGAGTACCCAATGGAGAAAAAATACCTTTGCCAACAATGAATAAAAGAAGAAGCACCATTACCGGCGTCAAATACTTGCCGATTCGGTCGATGACATTAGACTCGTCTTTGGCAAAGAAAAACGCAATGGCGAAAAATAGGATAATCGTCACTACAGGAGGTGTACCTGGTAATAACGCCGCCGTTCCGAGTTCATGGGTAGTTGCCGCCATCCGTGGAATTGTAACAAACACACCAATACCCACCATCAGCAGTAAATTAAACACTGTGTAAAACCAAGGACTAATCGGATTGGTCAAGTTCTCAAACTTGCCGTCAGCCTGCAAAATTGCAAACACAGCAAGTAGGGGAAGCACGATACCAGTTACAGAGAATCCGAGTAAAGAGGAAATCCACTCTGATCCACTTGCAAGCCCAATGGAAGGTGGAAAAATCAGATTTCCGGCACCGAAGTAAAGTGCAAATAATGCAAAACCTAAAATAAATGTATGGGATACCTGTCGACTCATAATGTACACTCCTTTGAAATCGCTTACAGTTTGTAGTAAGAATATTTGATACAATTCACTATATACTCATAAAGCCAACTAAAAAAGAGGGGAAAATTTTCCCCTCCCCCGTAAAAATTATAGCCGTAGCCCATATTTATCGAGTTTGTATTTCAGCGACTGTTTAGAAATCCCTAGCTTCCGTGCGGTCTCGGCAAGCACACCATCCGCTTTTTGATATTCTGTTTGAATGAGCAATCGCTCGTAATTATCCAGCGTATCACGCAAATTGCTTGCCACGTTCTTAGTTTCAGCCGTATCAGTAGAACGATCACCTGGATTGAATTCGGGCGGGAAGTCTTCCGCTGTGAGCAGGGTACCTTTCACATGATTGAATGCGGATTCGATGGCATTTCGAAGTTCGCGGATATTCCCTGGCCAACTGTACGCCAAAAACCGTTCAACTACACTATCTTCAACACCAGTTACACGCATATCCATCCTACTATTGTAGAAGCGGATGAAATGATCCACGAACGCACGAATGTCCTCTTGACGATTTTTTAGTTCAGGTAAGTTCACCCGAAGGACGGACAATCGGTAAAAAAAATCTTCCCGTAGCCGCTTGTTCCTGACGAGCTCTTCTGGGTCTTCATTCATTGCAGAAATAACGCGTAAATCAAGCAAAATTTCTTCGGTTCCACCGATCCGCCGTACCCGCTTTTCTCCGATTACTTTCAGTAGACGTGCCTGCATATCCAGCGGCAGCACGTTCACTTCATCCAAGAACAGCGTTCCCCCTTGAGCCTTTTCGAAAATCGCCGGACTCCCCTGCATACCAGGGAGCACATGATCCGCCAGTCCAAACAACACCCGTTCCATCACTTCCCCCGATAGTGCGCCGCAGTCGAGCGTCACAAAAGGAGCGGCAAAGCGACTGCTCGCATTGTGTAGACTTTGTGCCACCACGTTTTTCCCAGTCCCTGTTTTACCGTACAGTAAAATTGTCGTATCGCTCTTCGCTATGCGCTGCAGTTGCTCTTTCAGCGAAGCCATAACAGAACTGTCGACGATTAAATCCTCCATCGTGTACTGCGTACCATTCTTTCTATATATCGGATGACCAGCATATCCCTCAAAATGCTGAATATGATCTTTATCGAAAAAGTGAGAGGAAAACTCAATCGCGCCGATAATCTTCTCATCTTCTATAATCGGGTAAGTAGAACTTTTAGATGTATAGAATATTCCCGTTTTTGTAGCCAGACGCTGCTCCACATCCATCATCGCTTTTCCTGTCCGAAGCACAGTCATGATTGTACTTTCTTCTTCAGATAGATTTGTATAAAAACTCAGTATCTTTTTACCAATGAAATCTTCCGGACGATGACCAAGCTTCACAAGAATCGCCAAATCAGCAACATCATAATATAGCGTTTCTCCCTGGTCGTTAACGACAAGTACATTATCATAGCCTGCTAGCAGATCCAGCTGGCTTTTCAGCAAATGATCCATACAATTCCCCCTGTTTCGCAAGCCGATTTTATTTGTAAGTGTACCCGACAATCAGGCTTCTTACAATATTATGATGAGTACTTCAATTGTTCTAAGAGATGATGTTGGTTAAGCTATACACAATCGAAATAAAACGTACATACGATTCAGACGAGTTCTTCTACTATTGACGGTATCATATATAATCCCGACAAAAATTTAAATTTCTTCCTATAGTTCTCTCAACCGCTTACTCAGCTCATTAAAAACCCTATCTAGCTCAACGTACTCCTTATCACCTGCCTTCCTTAAACTCAGCTGTCCAAGTACAGCCTGCAATTCCGTTTCCAGACGCAACCGCTCCTGCGCCGACTCTTCCGGCTGCACCATCGTCCCATGTGCTTGCCATTCCGCCAACGTTAGCGGCACTTTCCGTATTGTCCCCTTATCAAACACCAGTAAACCGTCCGCCATCCGTTCTGTAAAATAACGATCATGTGAGGCAAACAACAGCGTTCCAGGAAACGATTCCAATGTTTTTTCAAGCTCCTCCCTTGAAGGCAAATCGAGATGATTGGTTGGCTCATCCAATATCAATACATCCACCCCTTCAAGGATAAACTGCATCAGCTTCACCTTCACGCGCTCCCCCATACTTAACGCAGACAGCGGTAAATGCCAATGCTCTTTCGTAAACCCAAGATTCATCAATTTAGTGCGAATCAATCCTCGCGCCTGAAACGTATCCACATAAAAGTACTCCGCCATCGTCAACTCCTCCGGCAAATCAAGCACTGTCTGACTTAAATAACCCATCGTCATCCCTGCCGTTGTCCACAAGTCTCCGTCATACATCTCCTCACCAAGTATCATCCGAAATAGTGTAGATTTCCCTGCACCATTGGAACCAACAAGACCAATCCGTTCACCAGCCTGTACTGTAAACGACACATCCGCAAACAACTCCTGCCCACCAAAGACCTTTCGAACGCCCTTCAACTCCAGTACTCGTTTGCCTTTCTTCTTGCGCCCCTTGACGTCAAAAGACACGCCTATTTCATCCTCCGGCTTGTCGATACGATTTTTCTCCAATTTGCCTTCTAGCCGCTTCTGCTTGGAGCGAATTTGCACATCCCGCTTTTTCGCCTTCATACGAAAGTATTCCTTAGCCCCTATCGTCCTTCCGCCCTTTTTCGCCGATTCCGCATGTGCCTTCGCAGACCAACTTCCTAACTCCTCAATCTGTTCCTCCACTTGCGCAATCTTCCGCTGCTGCTGTTCATAATGCTTCTGATGAATCTCTCGGTCCAACGCTTTCTTATCCCTGTAATCCGAATAATTCCCTGTATACACCGTCAATTTACCATGCTCAATCTCAAAAACAACATCCGCCGTCTTGTCAATGAAATGCCGATCATGCGAAACAATCATATACGTCCGCTTACCTTCACAAATAATCCGAATCAATTCCTCCAAACTATCACTGTCCAAGTGATTCGTCGGTTCATCCAACAATACAAGTTGGCTGTCATCCGCAAGTGCTGCAGCAAGCCGCATCTTCATCCGCTCCCCACCACTGGCAGACACATATTGCGCTCGCTCCGTCACCTTCCATTTCTTTCGGAACAAATGCGTCTCCGCTCGTTCCCAATCCGGCGTCCCTTCGTCTTCCTGCTCCTGCCTAAAATACGTAACAGACGGCGCCTTACCACTCCAACCAATCGAGCCCGAAGTCGGCAACATTTCTCCCGCTAACAACGATAACAGCGTCGTTTTCCCTGCACCATTCGCGCCAACAATTGCAATACAAGCTCCTTCCGGTATATCCGCAGACAACCGATCCAAAATCACCGTTTCACCGTGCGCAACTGATAATTGATGTAATGTTCCTAAAAGCATAGCCATTCCTCCATGTGCGGAGAGACAAAAAAAATCCCTCCGAAAAAAGTATCGGAAGGATCAGTCGCTATTCGTCCAAATCAAATACACCTTGGCGTATTTGCGTCCAGATTTTGAATTGAGCAAAACTTAATTAACTCCCTTCAAAATCTGTGACATCCGCCGAAGGCTTTAACTTGATTCGACAGTGAAATTCTGCTGAATCAAGTTAAAAGTTCCCTAAAAAACCCGTTGCATACGCAATGAGTAAGGAAATGACTTAAAAATGGACAGACTAATCCTATTTTCCGTGTGAATAAAAAATTCGTTTTCTCGGAATCAAAGATTAGTTATCCATCGTCCACCCGTCATTCCCTTCTCAATTAAAGTATCTTTAGTATATCATACTATTCTGTTTACTAAAAACTAATTCCAAATCCTCTTCACATCAGCCTCGTCATCAGTAATCTGCACCCGATACACATCCGGATTCGACAACGCTTGCCACCTCTCAAAATCAAACCGCTTATCATAATGCTTTAACAATAACGTCATCAAATTCCCATGCGTGACAAGCACAGTTCGAGAACCATCCCCAAGCTCATCAACCACATTACACGCACGGGACATCGCTTCACCAGAAGACTCCCCACCCTCATATTTCAAATGGAGGTCGGAAAAAGTATCCTCCAGCTTCACTAACCAATCTTCTAAATCACGTGAACTTAGCACACGCTCTGTCAACCGACTATCCACTTGCACATGCAGTTTTTTCCTTTCCGCAATTGGCCAAGCCGTGCGCAGCGCCCGCTTAAACGGACTCGTAATCATGCAATCGATCTCAATCCCGTCAAAAAACTTTGCGAGCTCTCCTGCCTGCAAAACACCTTCAGCTGTCAAATCCGCATGCGGCGGTTGACCTTCTGCAGAACAGTGACGGACGATGTAAATTATTTTCTCCATGAAATTTTCGCCCCAGTTCGTAAAGTTTCTGCCCTCCCAATACTTTCCTTCAAATAGTCTGGAGCTTCCACCTCCGCAAATACCTCTTTAGCCGTCATCCAATACACAGCCTCCACCTCATCAGCGCTTACAGCATATGGTTCTCCTTCAACATCTTCACAAAGAAAATTGATATTCACAATATGAATTCCTGTATCCGTTACAAAACTTGAACTATGTACATACCGCGGTCTACGGTTGATAATCACTCCAACCTCTTCAGCCACTTCTCGGACAACCGTGCGCTCTAAAATATCCGTCGAAAAACCTTCAACCTCCACCTTGCCGCCAATAAGCGAAAGCATTCCGGCAGCATGTTCTTCCTTCTCACTTCGTTTACAAATCAAATATTTTCCATCCCTATAAATCGCAGCCTCTGTATTAATGATGAACATATAACCACCCCTACTCTCTCGTAAAAGTTCTTGTATAAGCGGTACTCAAACATTCCTCTTTATTACGAACTTGATAATTATTTTCGTACCTGGCAGCATCCATAAACCACCATTTCCATTGGGACTCCATTCGATGTTTCCGTTTCAATAAATGAAGCTATTTTGGTAAACTGATTTCTTTCCAAAAGTGCAATTGATTTATGATTCATTGCATTCGTATACGCTTCAATTGTTTTAAGTCCCATGACTTCAAATCCATATTCAACGACTTTTACTAGCGCTTCACTCATAATCCCTTTTCCCGAACTTCCTGGAAAAAGCCCGAAACCTAATTCCGCTTTCGATTGTTCTGTTGATATATTCCAAATTGAAATGGTTCCAAGAATTGAATTTGTTTTTGCATCGGCAATACCCCAAATAATCCATTGGTTGTTACTTACACCCGCATTCATTTTAGTAACATAGTTTTGCGCCTCTTCTACGCTTGTATAAATCGGCATATCTACAAATTTAAAATTCTCTTCATTAGATTGATAATGAAAGATACGTTCATCATCATTCATCACAAGTTGCCTTAACAGCAATCTATCCGTTTTTAAGGTTGGAAAAGGATTGAAATTCAATTTATTCACAGCTATCACCTTCCGTTTCTTCAAGAATAAAAGCTTCCTGTTCAATTTCGAATTGCTATCGACACTTCAATATCTACCTTATAAAAACAAACATTTTTTGGGGTATTCATTGCATTGGAATTAATGGTGTTCAAAATATTTTTCCCGCATTGTATCCCTTTCGCCACTTTCCTTTAATACCGTTACTTTCTAAATCTATAATTACTAAAGATCTTTATACAACGTCTCGGACGTAAAGGTTTTATTAGTGGTAGATGGAATGCAAAAAAGCACCTACGTGAAAGACAATCACAATTGTCTCTCACGCAGACACCTTGGCTTACATTTCACTTATTCATTTGGGCGAGAAAATCCGCAAGGGGATCCATTTCATCCTCTTCTTCGGTAGGCACGCTTTCGGTTTCTTTTACTAATTGCCAATCGAAATTATCTAGATCATCATCATCCGTCTCGATGCCAATGACGTGATCTTCGGTCGTACTCGTTACTTCCTGAAGATAGAAGGAATCCTCTTTTTCTCCTGCATTACTGTTCAGTGATGCAAAAAGGGTAGCTGTCCGGATTGGATCAGATAGTAGCTGATACACGATACTTCCTAATAGCGCTTCAGAATGTTCATGCTTCAACCAGTCCCGTTGCGCTTTCGTTAATCCTTTCGGAAGAGGGATCATGATAGCCTCCCTATGCTTTAAAAGAGATTCATTAACGCCGTCGATTACGAATTCAGCAATTCTGCTGGAGAAGTTTCTTCTTTCAACTTCTTTTAACTGTTGCAGCTGCCTTAATACATGATCAGATGCATCAGATGGGATGCGAAACGTAATGGGTTGACCCCTTTTTATTCCTGTTTCTGTCACGAGCTATCACCCTACTTTGCTTTAACCAATTTCTCTTCTTGTTGTATAACTTGTCGATTTTTTTTCGCAAAATCGGAAATTAATTTATAATAAGCATTGGCCATCATCCAAACGCTTTCTTTTTCATCTTCAAAGAAATCAATGTTATAGCCATCTAAGCTATTATTTAAAGCTTTTAGGTAGTCTTTTAAAACAAGGGAGCCCCCGCCGATAAAATAGCAAATTTCCGATTGCGAGTTTCTTTGCCAGATATTCCGTAAATGGCGATATTGCTTTTTTGCTAAATCCAAGAGGATGCGATCTACAATATCATGGACGCTTGTCCGGCTGCCTTTTACCATAATATGATTCCGGTCATTTTTTCTTGTAATAATTTCTACAACGTCAAGACGGCTGTCCAGCTCTACGCCGTGTTTTGCGTAAATTTCTTCACGAATGGCATCAAGTGACTCCGAAACACCCAAATTGAAACCTTGTGCCTTGTCATCATCCACTTTGCGATTCTTAATCACCGCAACATCTGTCGATAATCCTCCAATATCTTGAATCAGAATTCGCTTATCAATCAGCTCTTTATTAATAATATTTAAATCATTATCCATCACGAGATTAATAAATGCCGCAAAGCCTTCAGGATATACTTTTACCTCTTCAAATTTAATATTCACTTTTAGACCTTGATATTTCGGCGTCACCAAAAACTCCACTTGGTGAACAGAGCCCAGCAATTGAGAACGATAACCAACATCCTTCCCTTCCTTTACTTCCCGCAGCGGAAGTCCTGTTCCAAGCGTATAGGTGGCCTCAATTACATTATTTGAACGTCTAAAGATTGTTTTATTTTCATCCCGTGCCGCGTCTAATGCTAGTGCAGCAAACAACATCACAAGGGTTTGATCCTCCTCGGATTTATTGCTCCCTGGATCTAACTCAGTTGAATTCCCGCTTTTTGTCGCTAAATTCCCGACACGGTAAATCGCGTTGTTATCTTGTAATGTGGGAGAGTGCAATCGAATATGAATGCCATCAGTAGGCTCTTGGCTGTCTAACTCTTCAATTCCGATGATTGGCCGATCTGCAATATCCTGTGCAATTACATTTGGGATCTTGAGTTCAACTTCCAACTTCCCAAAAATCGCTTTCAATGAATCATTTCCTACATCAATTGCCGCAATGCGAATTTCCGTCAAAGAAATCATCCTCCCCATCATTCTATCTACCTTCTAAATAATAGTATCCACATTTTATCCATACGTCAAACTATTCAGTTACTTATCACATAAATATAATATTGTGTGCACAGTTGTAAACTTGTATACATAGACACTTCCCCTTTTAAACACTGTATGCGTACGTGATTGTAAACTTGTACACGTTAATGTGTACATATGTATACATTAACGTGTACAAGTTTACTATTGATGTATACAACATATCTATTCATGTATACACAAGAGAACGGTGTAAAAATATCATTTTTCAGAAGTTTGATATCTTCTCTATTTACTCCCCGCTTCCCCTCTCGACACTCCCTACTCGGAACTCACTTACGTCGTCAAACGAAGGTATCTATTTTAAAAAACCGTTTATTTCATTCCACGTAAGGGAATAGTACATGTATATCAACCAATCGAAAGAAGGCGCATCATTTTGCACGATACAGACCACAGACCTGACAACCCCGACAAATCCATGTGGCTTAGTCTTTTAGCGGCCTGCATGATTATCGCAGGCATCATCATAACCAATATTACAATGCGTTAAGATGGTTACCCAACCAGGCCGACATGCAATCGGCCTGGTTTTAATTTGCTCACTAGACGATTCAATTGTTCTATTAAACAATGTTTGTTAAGCTATACCCAACAAATAAAGTTCAAAGGAGCATCAAATGAGCCAAAAAATTATTTTCTTCGATATAGACGGAACCTTATATGATCACGATAAAAAACTACCCGCTTCAACCAAAAAAGCCCTTCTCCAGTTACAGGAGAAAGGACATGAAGTGGCGATTGCCACAGGACGCGCGCCATTTATGTTTGAAGAATTACTAGAAGAGCTGGGGATTGAAACATTCGTCAGCTACAATGGACAATATGTCGTATTTAAAGGCGAACCTATCTATAAAAATGCTCTCGATAACGAGGCACTTCTTCGTCTAGCAGACCTCGCAGAAGAACGTAAGCATCCAATTGTCTACATGAACCATGAAGATATGAAAACAAACACACTGGACCATGAACATATATTAGCTGGTATCCAATCGTTGAAAATCAGCCACTTCCCAGCGCACGATCCAGCATTTCATGAAGGACGTGAGCTCTATCAGTCACTATTATTTTGCCAGGATCCCGAGGACAAAGAATACGAAAATGCATATCCCGAATTCGATTTCGTCCGTTGGCATCCATTCGCGGTCGACATCATTCCTGCTGGTGGTTCGAAAGCACAAGGCATTCAAAAAATTATCGACCAGCTAGGCATTGCCCCTGAAAATATTTATGCATTCGGTGACGGCTTAAATGACGTCGAAATGCTCAAAACCGTTGTCAATAGCGTTGCAATGGGCGACGGGCATGAAGAAGCAAAACAAGCAGCTAAACATGTCACAACAAATGTAACCGAAGACGGTATTGTCAATGGGCTGAAGATGGTTGGTTTATTGGAATAAATAATAAAAGGTCCCTCATTCTAAAAAGTTCTTTAGAGCGAGGGACCTATTTTACTCCGACATTTCCTCTTCAATCCGTTTGATGAATTCCTCCGCAGCACTATAGCCTTGTTGGTGAAGATACCAATTATTCGCCGCCGCTTCGATCAAGCTCGCAATATCGCGCCCTGGCTGAAGCTGGATTTGGATATATGGAATTTGAACACCCATATAATCCACAAACTTCGTTTCCAACTCCAACTCGTTATTTAGGGCATTATCCTCCCACTGGGTCAATTCAATATCCAATGCAATCCTCGTTTCCTCTTGGAAAGCAGCTCTGCCATATAGGCGTACAACATTTAGCAAGCCTATACTGCGCAGGGCAAGAAACTCTTTATTTTTTTCATCATGCGTACCGATAAGTGTTTGGGGACTCAGTTTTTTCAGTACGACAATATCATCCGCAATAAGTCGATGCCCACGACAAATCAGCGTATGTGCCGTCTCACTTTTACCTAATCCCGACTTCCCCCGCAATAAAATACCAATCCCTGATACATTGAGACAAACACCGTGCACTGCAATTTCTGGAGCCATTGCTTTCACCGTATACGCATCTAATTTCGCAGTCAGCTCACTCATCGAATCTCGCGTTCGTAACACAGGAATGTTTTCTTCCGTACAGTATTCAACCAGACCTAATGGCTCCTCTTGCTGAGACGTAATGATGATGCAAGGAGGATCATATTGAACAATATTGGCAATCCTCAGCTTGCACTCCTCAAATGTTAGCGTGTGCAAATAATTAACTTCATTTTTCCCTAGAATTTGGATATATTCTGTTGTAATGAAATCGAACTTATCCATAAACTCCAATCCAGGACGACGGACTTTTGTTCTTTTAATAATACGATGTAATTGGTCATGTCCGCTCAATACTTCCAGTGAAAACTTTTGGATAATCTCTTTAATCGTAATTGTCTTCATGACGGCCCTCTATTCTTCATCTATATAATGTAAACCTGATAAATTTTAACAGTATTCATATAAAACAAGTATAACAAATCACGTACTGTTTATAAAAGGAAATAAAAAGACCTTGGGAAACATTGAGCTATTTAAAATGAAAAACATTATATAAAAAGGAAACTAAAACTTCCGTTTTTATTAACTTTAAATTATTCTGCCTCTACTGACAATTCAGTATCCTATAGGGTTCTCTACACCAGTTAACCTTTTTTCATGCTCTTTTAATTATCTTTCCACTAACCCAACAGCATAGATTGACACACCCATTTTTCTCTGTTAAATTAACATATACTAACAAAAATATGCATGAGAAAAATTACGAGCACAAACTCGTCCCTTTGTTAGGGTCGAGTTTTTTTATATACGCAAGTTGAAAGGAGATTTACAATTTATGAAAAACTTAATTGTCGTCCTTGGTTCACTTATTATTGCCTTTGCATTTAACTGCTTCCTCGTTCCTTTCGGGATTTTGAGTAGTGGCATAAGTGGCATCGCCATTTTACTCGGGCTCATTACCCCATTTAACACCGGCATATTGAATCTAGTGCTTAACTTACCTTTAATCGTTTTAGGCTACTACAAACTCGGGAAAACCATCACCATTAACACCATGGTTTGTGTCTTATCACTTTCGACCTTCCTATACCTAATACCCGTCGTTGCAGTGACAGACAATATCATGCTGTCCACAGTTTTCGGTGGAGGGATTGGCGGTCTAGGAGTAGGTCTTATCCTTAAATACTCTGGAACTTCTGGCGGCTTGGATATCATCGCCATTATCGTTTCCCGCACAAGTTCTTTTAGCATCGGCCTTCTCCTTACAGGCATGAACGGCGTCATTGTACTGCTCTCTGGATTTGTTTTCGACTGGGAAATCGCATTATATACTCTACTATCCATCTATATCACAGGTAAAATGATTGACACTATCTTCACGGATCATGTGAAATTGACGATGCAAATTGTCACCACAAAAGGCGACTTTATCCGCAATGATTTACTCAGCTCCATCTATCGTGGCATTACGATTACAGAGGGCTACGGGGGCTATACACAAGAGAAAAAAGATATCTTAATGATGGTCGTTACGCGTTATGAAACGCTACATGTGAAAAAAATTGTGCGTAAGCATGATGAAGATGCGTTTATTAATATTTATGAGACGGTCGAGGTTGACGGCAAGTTTCATGTGAATTAAAAAAAATAGCCGCCCTGCTACCAAAGCAAGGTGGCTATTTCGCAATTGTTAACTGTAATTTTCGACCGGTGAGCTAACCAGCTGCCCAGCCACCATCACCCAACGATTTTTGGGCTTTCTCGCCACTACTTCAGCTGTAGAAGCCGCTTCGAAAAAGACAAAATCCGCTTTATCGTTCACCTGAGGCCATACTTGGTTGCCTCCGTTGTCTAACGGAGTGATCCCCTGCGTCACATATTTTAGTGCATAGCGTAGAGAACGTTCATCCTTTTTACCGTACATTTCACAGTAACGCGTCACTTTCTCTAATACATCTCCCGTTCCATATGGGCTCCAGCTATCATAAAAACCATCACAGCCAAAATGGACATTGACGCCATTGCGATCCAATAGTTCAATCGGTGGTAGCGTTCGATTTAGATTAATGGGCACAGTCGACATAATCGCGACCCCTTGGTCAGCTAAGCGTTGTGCAATGACCTGCTGCTGAGATGCGGATACATCGCCCAAACAGAATGCATGGCTCAGAGCTGTCCGTCCTTTATACCCCGCGTCCTCCACAATTTCGATCCATTTGTCTACCGTATAATAGCCTACGGAGCCGCCATCATGAAGGTGGATATCGATAGCGCTATCGGATTCTGTTGCAATAGCCATCACCTCATACAATGATCTTTCAATGGAACCGTCAATACCTGCCGGATCTAAGCCGCCAACCATCGTTGCACCCGACCGCATCGCTTCCCTCATCAATTTCGGTACGTCATCTCTCAACAAACCATGCTGTGGAAAAGCAACAATTTCGTGTGTAACCTTTCCTTTAAAGGATTCCAAGGCGGCTTTAACACCTTCCAGGTTTTTTAAACCAATATACGGGTCGATGTTCACATGCGTGCGAATATGTGTCGCTCCCTTGTTCAAAAGGGTTTCAATCATTTTAGTTGCTCGTTGTTCAGTAGAAACAGCCAACTCTACTAACTCTTCAGATTCCATTTGTAACCGCTCAACTAAAGAAGACACCGGAGTAACAGCTTTCCAGTCCAATGTCATATAGGTCTTATCCAAATGATTGTGCATTTCCTTAAACGCGGGGACAGCTAGCTTCCCTGCCATATCCACTTGTTTCCCCAGCAACTCACTTGTCTGTCCAGCTTGTTTAATCTCAGCAATCCGTCCATCTTCTATTTTTAAATGGAAGCAACCTGTTTCCGTTACATATTCACCATTGCCTACTTGTCTATCCCCAGTTTCCAATTTTACATTTGTCAGCCAAATGATTTCACTCATGCTTGTACCCCCTTTCCTTGTACTACTTTCCCTTGATAAATGACCCGCGTAATCGGTTGGCGCCTCGCTACTACTTGCGCGGAGCAGACGGCATCCAACAACAGAAAATTAGCGTCATCCCCTTTGCGCGGCCAAACTTGTTGCCCTTCATCATTTAAGGGTGTAATGCCACCAGATGCATATTTCCAGGATCTATTTAATGCATACTCATCCATAAATCGGAATCGCTCCGCCAGAATACACAGCTTTTCTATCGTATCGCCTGTGCCGAATGGCGACCAGTGATCTATCAAACTGTCATGCCCTAGCGAAACCTTCACACCATTGTCATACAAATAGGGAATCGGTATCGTCGTTCGGCCAATCGGTATCGTCGTTGTCACATCCATCTGTGCTGTCCGAAGAATGGACACCGTTTCCTCCAATTCACCACCCTTTAAATCTCCCAAAGCCATCGCGTGACTAATCGTCGCTTGTCCAATCTTCCCAGCCTCTGTAACGAGTTCAGCAAACTTTTTAAATTCAAAAGCTCCGAGTGATCCACCATCGTGAATATGCAAATCCAAACCAGCATTCGCCTCCACCGCGATGTCCATCGTAGCATGCAGCGAACGTTCAATATGACGATCGAGCGTTGCGGGGTCAACACCACCAACAAGTGTCGCCCCCTTACGCATCGCCTCTCGCATCAAAGGCTCCACCTTCGATCTCAACAAACCATGCTGCGGAAACGCAACCACATCATAAGTAAGCTTCCCTTCAAACTTCTTGAACGCTTCTACTGTTAATTCAATATGCTTAGTTCCAATATGCGGATCTACATTACAATGCGTCCGAATATGCGTGTGCCCTTGTGACAATAACCAGCCAATCATATTCTCTGCTCGCTCCAAGGCAACCGGCAATTGCTTCGGCAATAATAGTTCTTCCTCTTCAATGCGTGATACAATCCCTTTGGTTGCAGGCACAGTCGCTTTCCAAGGACCTCCAAAGTAAGTCTTATCAACATGAATATGCATCTCCCGAAAAGTCGGCATGAGCAAATCACCATTGCCATCTATGATTTCATCTGCATGGTTCGTCAAATCAGTGCCTATCTCTTCTATCTTGCCGTCTTTCACCAAAATATCGACTTCAGCAGTCGTTGTTCCTGAAACCCTATTACCAACGTATGTAAATCCAGTTTCAATTTTCACCCTTTTTATTAAAATTGTTGACATTCATTCCACTCCTTTATAAAAGAGAAAAGGTAGCCAATGATACCCCCATCCTCTTATCACACTATTATAAACTATCAATACACAATAATTTAAATTTTTCGGACTGAGTTTATTATTTACAATGAATTACTCGAATTAATTGATAAGGTACGATATGTTTACATAAGAAGACCGGACATCCGACTATATAGCTGAACAACTACTAGCAATTTTTCAGTGCAACCAGTAAATCGATTAGGAGTGATGATAATACTATGACAACAAACCTATACGTACACAACGACAAATTCATAGCAGGAATAACCATGAAAGACGAAGCAGAATTCGAACATAACAACATGGCCCTTCATGCCTGTACAAACCCTGATTACATTGTGGAAAATCGTAAAAAACTAGCTACATCCTTGCAATGCGAGCTAAGTGATTTCGTCTGCGCCAATCAAACCCATAGCGCAAACTTCCATCGCGTAACACTGGAGGACAAAGGACGTGGTGCCACGCAAATGGAAACCGCCATTGCGGATACAGATGCCCTCTATACGTACGAGCCAAATATCGTACTGTGTAGCTTCACCG
This sequence comes from Sporosarcina sp. YIM B06819, assembly GCF_033485175.1. Classification (NCBI taxonomy): domain Bacteria; kingdom Bacillati; phylum Bacillota; class Bacilli; order Caryophanales; family Caryophanaceae; genus Sporosarcina; species Sporosarcina sp. YIM B06819. Next base: position 143,948 of record NZ_JAWLIQ010000011.1, read on the forward strand.
CCGATTGTGTTCCAGTAATTTTTTACAATGAAGTGAAGGGTCTCATTGGCGTGATCCATTCCGGATGGCAAGGTACGGTGAAAGAGATTACCCTGAAGCTTTTTGAGCATTTAGCACAAGTTGAACAGTGTAATCCAAGTGATTTCCACGTTCAAATTGGTGCGGCACTTAGCCAAGAGAAATTTGAAGTCGACGAGGATGTCTATGCGAAATTCAAAAATCTTGGCTATGCGGATGAATTTATGTATCACAATAACCTGACTCGCAAGTATCACATTGATAATCAGCTAACCGTGAAAAGGCAATGTGAATTGGCTGGGATTCCGGCTGAGCAGATTGTGATGGATCGGACTTGTACGTATGTAGAATCGGCTGGCTTTTCTTATCGGGAGGATAGGAAGTGTGGGAGGCATTTGAGTTTTGTAGTGAGGAAAGGCGATTGACTATGTAGTCCATATTCAAAAAGCACATCTTTTTTGCCCTTGATGTGCTTTTGTCTATTACTGATGTATCGGGTAATGAAATAACCTCCATAAGCTTTACAAAAGCTGCGGAGGTTATTGTCACATATTACTGCTCTTCCACAATCCCCTGGACATCATTCAATTGCTGCTTGATCAAGTCTAACTGCTCTTTGTTTTGCTGGACTGAATTCGGTTGCTCATTTTGTTGTTCTACATTTGAAAATGCCTTTTCTGCACGTGATATTGAATTGAAGGCATGCTCCACTGCTATCTCTTCCGGATGTGACATTGCTTGCTTCACCGCACGATCTGCCTTTTGAACTGAGTTGCTAAAAAAAGTGCTTGGATTATCCTTCTTCCAACTGATGTCTGAATTCTTAGCCATTTATACCTCTTCCCTTCCTGCAAATAAGATAAGTTACGGAAAGCTTAGTATTGTAAAATATCCTGAAAGTATGCGCGGTTGAGGTCATTTCAATTTAATAATAATTAATTATCCCCAAATTTAACATTCAAAATTTTATATTATCTATTAACTAATTCAGTATCCTTGCTGTTAAAACTCAAATTATATGCTTCCCATAATCAAAAACCCATTCTTCAATCGAATGGGTTTTCCATTAATACTGAGCATCACTTACTATTTTTTCAAAGAGAAAATCCAGTGAAGGCGTTGGCTCAACGAATTTCAATTGCATATAAGGTTTATAATCAATAGCCAATTGGCTTGTATTGTAAAGACCTCTTCAGATATCTCTGTTACATCTTTTCAACTACATAAATCATAAAGAGATGCTTGAGTTGCAATTACTCTATCAATTCTTCTGGAAGCAGCGTGAACCCTTCAATCATTGTGTCTTCTTCCACCTCAATCAATATGCAACGTTTCCCATTGACAGTGACTTGCCTCACATATCGCAAGTCTTGCGGGCTGATAGAGATATTCGCCACTTTCGTTTCAATCTTGATGGACTTGGATGTGTAACTTGGAACGATATGGCTTGCCTGCATTTCATATGTTTTATCATCGATTACTTTCTGAAATGCCCTCTCCACTTTTTCCGTGCTCACATCTTTTACGCCACTCGCCTTCAGCACACGTTCCACTTCTTTCGTATCCAACGTAGGAAGGTACTCCTCTTCTCCCTCGTCTTCCACAACCAACATACTGTTGATTTCATCATAGACATTGGCAAGAGTTCTTGTATCCACCTCATTCCCAACCACTTCTTTTATGATTTCTTCAAAGACGGCTTTATCATCCTCAGCAGTCATTACCTCTTCACCGTCCAGTACATTCTCGATAAACTGGTAATTTGGCTTATTCGCTTTACCTGCAGCATACAAGACGTGATTGACGTCTGCCGCATTATCCGTGAAGACAGGGAACAAAAACCCACCCATTGGAGACGTTAAATTAATGATTGGATCAAGCATGTCACGCGACTTAAATTCCTTCTCATTGAAATCAAATACAAGTGACCGTTTCGGCAGTTCAGTCTGATTCATGCTGCATAGAATGAACGGTGTCTTGTACACTTCATCCCGCTTGGCGACTTCCTCTTCCTCGTGATTCCTTTTCGTCGGTTTAAAATAAGTACCGCGAATAAAAGTCACAACGACGTCCTTTTCATATTGAACATCTTGCACCATCTTTTCTGCGATGCTTTGCATATTCTCTTTCCAATCTCCTACTTCATTCGTGTGGAGACCCTCAAATAAAAGCTGTTGCGTATGATCCGCTTGCTCCTGCTCTTGTTGTCGAAACTTCACCTCAAATAGTTTTAAACCCAGTTTTCCACCTAACACTTTTTTAAAGTTGGTCAGAAACAACTCCTGTTGCTCCCTGTCCAATAGGGAAAATGGCTGACTTTCCTCATGATAGAACTCACTGCTCTCCTGCCTAATATACACTTTGTAAATATCAGTGATTGTCAGTAAATCTGTATCCAACTTAAATTGCTTGCGAATCGCCGCAATGTCCTTCTTGTTCATCACTATTTCAGCTCCCCGACTAGCATAATCTATCCTATCGAATCTAACATTCACGTTTTGAACGTCAAAAGAGCGTCAAAGCTTTCGTTCTGCATTTGACGCCTTCTTATTATAGCAATTTTTTTGATCATGGTAGAACTACAATCCATTTCGAATAATGAACGTTCCGAGCTGTCGTGTATTTCTCAGGGTGCCTGGCATCCCAGGGATGTATATCCATGCTTCACCGTAGTTTATACAACACTATTCGCTTTTTCCGGTTGCAATCCCTTTACATCCATTGCCTTTTTTCTAAAGTAAAAAATAACGGCCATTAAACACCCAAGAATAAAAGCACATAATACAAGTGACCATAGCGTAACGCTGATTGGATAGCGATCTATCAGTTCGCCAGCAATTCTTGGCAAGAATGCGCCACCTAATCCCCCCATCGCCATCAGTATGCTCGTCGTCCATTCCTCCAATCCTTTAGACGTTTCATTGACAATCAAGAGGCCAATTGAGAAAACTCCCCCCATTAATAAACCCGTTAAAAATATGGAGATAAAACTAAACATAGCAGAGGTTGAATAAGCAAACATCAATAGGGTGATAAACTGGCCGATACAGCAAATAACAAAGAGTTTGCTATACCCTATTCTATCGATGATACCCGTCATACTGATACGTCCAAGTGTCATCGCTGCCCAAAAGACTGTAATGCTTAAAGCCAGCGTGGAAGCATCTAAACTCGTTGTTTTGCTCATGATGGTCGGCAAGTAGTTCGGCAACACCATTTCAGTTCCCACATACATAAAGAAAAACAACGCACCCGTCGCAATAATCGGCAATTGCCTTGTAGAGTAACGCTTTCTCGCAGGTTTATTCCCATCCTCAGTTAAAGGCTTCGACTGTCTTTTTAAAACCGGATCCAATTCTCCAAACGAAAGAAATAACCAGAGCAACATAATGACCGTTGTAAACACGGCTACAAATGTAAACGAGAAATTCCATACACCCGTTAGTATCAAAAAAGCAGAGACGACTGGAATCACTAATGCGCCTACTCCAAAAAACACTTCAACGATGACAAGTGTCGAAGCTTTCTTTTCCTTCAAATGGCCAATAATAAGAGATGCAACAATTGTCTCGGCAATCCCTATTCCCGCCCCACCAAATGGCGCGATCGCTAACATCACATTCCAATTAGGTAAGATGCTAAACACAAACTGGGAAAGAGCAAACATGAGTAAGGCAAGAAAAATAGTCATTCTCCGACCAACCCTATTGACGATAAGCGGCGCAAACATAACCCCACCTAAAAAACCTAAAAATTGATTCATAATCAACTGCCCGCCATCCTTGTAATGAATTCCATACGAATCCACCATAGGTTCTAAAACGGTTCCGATGATAATATGGCCAAAGCCGTTTAAACAATAAATTAAGGAAGCAATCCATATAAATTTCTTCATTCTATTCTCCGTATCTGCATTATTCAGCATTATTTGAAAGTAGTGTTGCTTGTCTCATACTACCAATAATGGGCAGGGTCGTCTATATGGATTGGGGGTTATGTGAAATCAAATAAGGTGCTTGGCTCCCAACTGTGTGTAGTTGTCGAGAATCAGGCACCTTGTTTGATTTGTGGTTGGATTAATTTTTGAATGATTAATGCCCTGAGCTGTCGTTTGTTGTAGGGATTGCTTTTTGAATAGAAAATTTCACTCACTTGTAGTGTGGTATCCCAGGAGACCTAGCATAGATATTCATTCGCGTCCTTTCGCGAATTGTGGCTGAGCCTGGCATCCCGGGTTAAGTTAGTATCAAATAGTAGTATTTGGCATCTTGTAATGAGCTACTTAAATCAAATGACGCTTTGAAGGCAATATATAATGCAATACCAGCTAATATAGTTATAGTTACACCGCCGTCTTTAAGCATTTTTCTATTTTTCTTATAAAGGATAAGCGTTGTTATAATAACAAGTAAAAAGTATGATACCGATAAAATTAGTTTTACTAATACCAATTTACTATCATTTACAGCATTCATATAATTTACTAAATCATCTTCATTGGCGGCTCTCTGTTCGATAATAGATATATCTCCTTTGTAGCCAACCTCCCAAGAAAATTTATTTTGTTCTTTTGTTACGGTGTACTCATAACCCAAAGTCTTCCCATCACCAATAATCCCTGAATATTCCTGTGTATCTTCTTCACTTTGGGAACAAGCAGATAAGATTAAGGTAAAACTAAATAGCATTAGCAGAATACATTTTTTCATTTAAATTTCCTCCCATCTTTCGATAAATATATAAAAAAAGCAATACCAATTTGTACTTTAATGCGGTGTTATTTAAAGTTTTGTACCACTCAACTGAACGGGTTAGTATCAATCCTAGCGGTTTTCATTTTAGTATTGTATTTATCTTTTTCAATTAAAGCCATCTATACTATTGTTTGTGCCCTTTGGTTAACTGATGTTTTACAAAGTATGTGACCTAATAGGCGATCAATTTTAGTTCGATTAAACGTGTTAACAGGAGTGTGAGAGATATAGGGTGATATGTTGAATTATTTTGGGTGTACCGAATTAACGAACACGATTAACGGATTCACCACAACCAATCACCAAATCACCCCCCATTGCCTAAACAACCGAAAATAAGTATACTATATCAGGAACATAGACCAACTTTTGTCATGGGACATGAACTATTTTATCGGCCAAAGGAGAACCATATGAAGTATCTGGGAAGATTTATTTTATTATCACTATCATTGGCTAGTGCATGGATATATTTAATAGTCGGGAATATGGAAGTCATCCCATTTACTATTTTTACATTAATACATGTAAGTTTTTCATGGTTTATAGGAGGTTGGTATGACAAGTATAGGTACCTATCCTATCAAGATCCCTTAACTGGTGTGTATAATCGTAGATATGCCGATATTCAATTTAAGAAGAGTTTTAATCGAGCTAAGCGTCGAAATGAAAGAATAGGGATTTTAAATATTGATATCGATAATTTCAAATTGATCAATGATACCTACGGCCATAGCTATGGTGATTTTATATTAAAGGAAATATGCAGTTTAATTGTTGGAACCATTCGTAAAGAGGATATCCTAGTAAGGTGGGGCGGAGATGAGTTTCTTTTATTATTCATTGATATTGATTATACGTCTGCTCAAAATCTAACCAACCAAATCAACGAAACAATTAAAACTGAATTGAACAATTGCAGAGAATCTATGAAAACAGATATATCATTATCCATCGGCCATTCCATCTATCCAGAAGATGGTCAAAACATTTCAGATTTATTATCAATTGCCGATAAAAGAATGTATAAAGTAAAATCTATTAAGAAGGAAGTTAGTTTATCATGAGACATTTAGAAGAACTACACCATCCTATAGCAGAGATTCTTCCAGACAAGCCATTTACCCTTAGTGGGGTTGAAAAATGAAGAATACATCGTTATTACAAGAAGAAAAAAGAGCTACCATTTTATTTATGTGGTTATTTTATATTGTATTTTTTTTATATGATATTGTTTATTATAATCTATTTCCTTTATTACCATGGCTAGCGGATACTGCGCCAGATGCGGTATGGTATATTCTAAGTTTCATTAAACATTTTATCATCATCTGTCTGATCCCTGTCTCCCTCTTTTTATTTAAAAAAGAAAAACCTGAAAAGGTAAAATATATTATCGTCATTACTTTTTTAGTTACTAACCTAGTAACGGATATTTATTATTATTTTGGCAGCGTAGATTCCTATTCTAGCGGTAACCTAGTAGAGGTAGTTATTATACTGTTTTCACCTATTTTTATTAATAAACGATTTTTTCATCTAGTTACATGGGGATTAATCCTAAAATACATATTGGTAGGACTATTCATACAAGACCCTATCATATTATTTCCTGTTATTATCAACATCGTATTAGCTTTAATTGCCTATATCCTTCTTCATCGCATATTAATCTATGTTAAGGCACTAAAAAATTCCTATAGTAAACAATTAGAAGGAATTGTTAAAGGAGTTATTGCGACATTAGAATTAAAAGACCCTTATACGCGCGGTCATAGTGAACGAGTAGCCGAATATGCGAAAAATCTTGCAAAAGCAACAGGAAAATTGAAAGAATCTGAATTAGATCATTTTTATTATGCATGTCTATTACATGACATAGGAAAAGTGAATATTCCTGACACTATATTAACAAAGTCTGGTAAACTAACAGATGAAGAATATGAAATTGTTAAAACCCACCCAGTTGTAGGCGCTAAGGCAATTGAAGATGTAGAAGGAATTGCTGATAATATTGCTGTCGTTTATCATCACCATGAAAGATGGGATGGCAAGGGCTATCCAGATGGGCTTGTGGGAGAAGAAACACCCCTTGTTGCTAGAATCACAGCGATTGCAGATGCTTTTGATGCGATGACTTCCACAAGGTCTTATCGACCAGCGCTTCCTTTTGAAGAAGCTTATAAACGAATACTAGATGGACAAGGTTCCCAATTCGATCCTGCATTGGTGAAAGTTTTTAAACAAGTGTATCCGGATTGGATTACAATCTCTAAACAATATAATAAAGATTATTAACGAAAGGAGGGGAGCAAACATGAAAATCCGTAAACTTAAGAAAGTTAAAGTAACATGCTGGTGGTGTTTTATGTTTCCAAAAGGCTAAGTAACACGACAAATAGGATGCTAATCTATTAGCATCCTATTTTAATTTTTAAAGAGCGGTGGTGCTAAGTTTGGTATTAACGTTACAATCTCGAATCACTCTATATCCTTTATCGATTCAAAAAGATAAAAAAAATTATATCGTGGAAGAACCTGTTTCTGGTGATTTTTTTGAAATGCCAATGATTTGTATCGATGCGATAGAAAGGATAATTGAAGGTCAAACATTGGGTGACGTCGAAAGAGAGTTGCAGGGAAAATATCCGAATGAAAAAGTAGATATGATTGAATTTGGTGAACAGCTTATCGAATTAGGGCTTGTTCAAAAGCTAGATGGAGAAAAAATGACTCAAAAAAAAGAAACTCCAGCTACAGGTGGATTTACATGGATCCCCTCTTCTGTTGGACGTTTCTTTTTCAATGGAATCACGAATAAGATTTATCTCATTTTTTTATTGATCAATGTTGCACTTATGGTGTGGAACCCTGGATTATTCCCTCATTATCAAGATATATTTTTATTTGATTCGATGATGCTCAATATCATCACCTACATGCTAATATCCCTTGTATTAATCATCATTCATGAATTCGGGCATATCCTTGCTATCCGATCCTATGATTTACCAACTAAATTAGGTATTGGGAACAGGCTAATATTTGTCGTTTTTGAAACAGACCTAACTTCAGCATGGAAACTTGCGCCGAGGCAAAGAAATATCCTATATTTTGCCGGAATGTCTTTTGAACAAATTTTTGTTTTAAGCGCATTATCGATACAGCTCCTCTTTCCAGAAGCGAATGCTATTTTTATAGGTATTTTAGGTATAATCGTTTTTGATATTTTCATAAAAACCTTGTACCAATGCTGTTTTTACATGAAAACAGATGTCTATTATTTCGTTGAAAATATAACAGGATGCTATAACTTAATGGAAAGTGGAAAGCAGTTTTTAAGCAGATGGTTGCCATTTGTAAAAAGTGATTCTAGTGATTCAGATATGTTCGATGGAGAGCAAAGAATTGTTCGTATGTATAGCGTATTTTATATTGCTGGGATTTTGTTAACGCTTAGTCTAATTGCCTTTTACTTTCTACCACAGGCTTATTATGCTTATTCACAAGTTTTTTCTAATTTACTTTGGTCTACGACTCCATTTGCTTTTTGGGATGCAATAGCTTTTCTTGGACAAACAGTACTTTTACTAAGTTTATTCTTTTATTCTAAAAGAAAGTCATAATACGTAGGTACAAGTTCCATAGCCATCAAGCTAACAAAATCAGAGGAAATTATCTTTAACTTTTGTTAGCCTTTTCCTTTCTAACTTCTTCTGGATAGAATCCTTTCATCATGTCGTGTTCAAAGAATGACATGATGTAGTCACGAAGTTCACCTTTAGGTTTCATTGACCCATGGATATTCCCTTTGGGTCCTCATATTTCTCTTCATCCAATCAAACTTTACACTTATCCACTTGTATATCGTGACACGGATAATGAACACATATTTTCAATACCCACTTCTGATAAAGAACTAACACCTAATTCACAACTTTTTTGCCTCTATTTAGGGTACGGTTCACCGTAACTATTGTAAGTGCGGTTTTTTCATCTACGTTTATAAAATAAAAAAGCCGGTGATAGGCATGCTAAGTGAGCAACTTCAAAAGCAACTCATTGAGACTTTAAACAATGGCTTACTCCTAATTTTATTATGCTATTTGGTTCTTTTGCAAAAGGGACAACAAAAAATGCATGCCTATAGTAGCATTAAATTAATAGCGTGCAGGGATCATTGATACAATTTAAGAACGAGAAAGTGCATTTAGCGAAAAATGATGATATTTTAAAATTAACTTCGTATAACTGTTTGTTTTTTTGCCCTTTTTTGTTCGTACATTTTTTGATCTGCTTCAACAAATAATTGTTCCATTTTGTTGATAGATTGCTCACTAAAAGCATAACCAATTGAAATGTTGATTCGCATCTCATGATTTATACTATATATGTCAATCGCTGACTTTAGCCCCTCATAATTTGTACATATTTGAGCATCGGTAATTCCCGCTTGAATAATCACAAACTCATCACCGCCAATTCGTGCTACAACTGCTTCTTGCGGAAAATAATTCACTAAAATTTCCGCTATTGCACAAATTAATTCATCTCCTTGCTTATGGCCAAAATTATCATTAATATATTTTAATTCGTCTAAATCACATAACATAATGCTAATTGATGTATTAACTTCTTTGTTATACTTATTCATCTTCTCTTCATAATAACCGCGATTGTAAAGGTTTGTTAAAGAGTCGTGCGTAATTTGATATTTCAAATCCTGCTCTAACTTTACCTTTTCATCAATATTACGCATCACGCCTTGTATCGCAACTAATTCTCCATTTTTATAGATTGGCGTCGTAAATTCTTCAAACCACTTATAAATCCCGTTCGTACCACGAAGGCGTTGAATAATTCCTTTACTATAATCTGCCCCGTCCATTACTTTTCGATTCATAATATCTAGATCATCTGGATGAACCATTTTAAATGGCATATTTGGGTCACTGTTTAACATATCTAGCGTCCCCTCACCTAAAAAATAATCTACTGAAGGTGTAGTGTAGCAATGCTTATATTCTGGCTTTAATTCATAATAATAAATAATATCCTTAGACATCTCTACTAATTTCAAAATACTATCATTATCTTTAAAATTCGTTGTCTTTTTTGCCTTTATACATTTCATACAGGTAAAGAAAATAATGATTCCCGTTATAAAACCAAGCGCAAAATATGTCCAGTTTGTCATTGATGCTCCTCCGCTCAAGTATATTTAAAATATCGGTTAATTAGGCCTAATAAATTGTAAGCTATTTAATTACAGATACTACTTTGTACATGAAATTTCTCGTTACTTTAATATAACATATGCATCAAGTATTTTATGAATATTAGTTTATGACACAACCCATCTTCAAATAATTAATTGGAATGTACCTGTTGTAGATTCTTTGTATTGATGCTAGTTTTATTAAAAAACAGCAAAAAAACACCAAGTCGTTATTGCTTCAACGTTCTTGGCGGTTATTTTTTAAAACCGCACTTACTTATGATACGGTTCTCCTTATCAAAAATAAAGCTAGCCTCCTCATTCCTCCATCAAATAATGATACAACTTCCCCTCCACAGCCTGCTCCATCACCATGTTCATATGCACGACCGGAAGTTCCTTCCCATTCTTATCAATCATTCGATCTTCTTCAACGCTAGACTTGTCCGGAACCCCTCTCCCCAGATAATAAAAATCAGTTCCTTCATCGTCATCTTTCTTTACAAAGATATGAATATCCATGTTATTTTCAACGGATTGAATAACTTTTTGAACTTCCTGAGATTGTAGCGTTCTGTTACTTCTTGTATACCATTTAAAAATTCCTGGGCTTAAGAACTCATCACCATAGTCGACACTCGATTCGACTTCATCATTTTTATGGTAGGTCACGAAGATTGGACATGTGCCGTGCTTTGGCTTGTACCCGTACATCGTCGAGCTTTCGTCACTGCCCCAATTCAACAATTTACATGCATCTTTTCTTGAATACTTTTCGTACAGTGTAAGCGGCTGATCACATTGATATTTTTTTGCTTTCTCTTTGGCACTGTCGATGACATCTTTAATTAGTTTTGTGAAATATGGATTCTTCGATAAGCTTTCCTGTATGGATGTATTGTGCTGATAGCTTCCATCCTCATTCAGTTCCACAATTGGCTTTTCTCCGTACTTACTTTTATTGGCCTGCGTAAAAAATGAAAGATCCAGGATGCGATTTACTGATTGAAGCGTGCCTTCATCTGTACGACAATCATTGGCTGTTAGCTGCTCCAAATAAGCGGCGTGAGAAACTTCATTTTGTTTCAGTAACATCTCAATCAAAATGATTTCATGCTGTCTTTTACCATTTAACACTTCCGCGGAAAGCATTGTTAATACTTTATCTTCATAAACGCTTAATGCGGGAACTTCTTCGTTCATTTTCAATAAAAAACGATAGTAGTTCACATACTTATCTACAATAACGGTCGGATCAATGGAGTGATTTATGACAAAGTCATATAAATATGGAACTCTACCGATTTTATTTTTCAAATCAGTATACGCGTCTCTCAAAATCTTTAATGCTGTTAGATTGCTTTGATTTATGGAGCTGAAGATTTTTTTCTTCGCAATTTCTTCGAAGTTAATCGTTGAAACACCCTTTATATAACTCGTATCTTTCGTGTGTCGGCGTATATTATCTTTATTTAGGGATCGGTCACCTGACAAAGCCACGGGAATAAGATAGTTGTTTTTATAGTTGCCGATAAAATCAATGATCGTGACATAGCTTTTCGAATTATGCTTCCGCAGACCTCTTCCAAGCTGTTGAATAAAGATAATGCTCGACTGCGTTTGTCTCAACATGACGACTTGATTGATACAAGGAATATCGATTCCTTCATTAAAAATATCCACAGTTAAAATGTAATCAAGGAAGCCATTTTCCAAGAGATTTATTTGACGCTCGCGCTCCTCTGGGGAGTGGTCGCCTAGCAAAGCAACCGTTCGCAATCCTCGTACATTTAACGCATTGGATAACTCTACTGCTTCATCTTTTCGACTACAGAACATAAGCCCCTTTACACTCTCACCTGAAAAACCATAGTAACCTACCTTTTCAATTACATGATTGACCCGTTCTTCCGTCACAAGCCTCGATAAAAGCGTTGCATCGTCAATTTCCTCTCCGTCACGTTCAAAATCCGTCACGCCAAAGTAATGAAATGGGCAAAGCATATCCTCTTCAAGTGCTTCTTGTAAACGGATTTCATACGCGATGTTGTAATCGAACAGCTCATAAATATTAAAGTCATCTGTTCGTTCTGGCGTAGCTGTCATGCCCATTAAAAACTTCGGCTTGAAGTAGTCAATTACTTTTAAATAAGAAGCTGCACCAGCCTTATGTACTTCATCTATCAATATATAATCAAAATCTGCCGGATCGAATTGGCTTAGGTTCTCTTGTTTTGACAAGGTTTGAATACTAGCAAATAGATATTTCTTATCTACCTGCTTACTTGTCCCAACATACATCCCAAAGTCTTCACTGATGCCGCCAAGAATCCTTTGAAAGTCATCCTTTGCCTTGTTTAAAATCTGCTCCCGATGAACAATAAACAACATGCGTTTAGGCGCAAAATTTCTCACATCAAATGCAGATAAATAGGTTTTCCCAGTACCCGTTGCAGAAATAACGAGTCCCTTATCTTTTCCTTCATCACGAACCGCTTGAATTTGTAGCAATGCGGCTTGTTGCATATTGTTGGGGACTATTTTTAAAGACTCTTCGATTGCATTAGTCGTATACTTCCCAGGTATCTCAACAACTTGCTCAGCTATCCTTTTGTCCGCATTTTTCTCGTACTCTATTTCATAGTTTTCTATCCATTTTTCAGTGAGTAATTCTGAGTTGGACCATACGTCTTCAAACTGATTTTTAAAGTGATGAACAATGTCGCCATCTTCATGGGAAGTCAATTTCACATTCCACTCGTAATTCACTTTCAATGCATGTGCAGTTAAATTGGAGCTTCCTACAATCAACGAGTAATGTGTTTTTTGTTTGAATATGTAGCCCTTAGAATGGAAGCCTTTTAAATTGGTTAATCGTACTTCTATGTTTGTTAATTTCATAAGTTCTTTAAACACTTTTGGTTGATTAAAATATAGATAAGTTGAAGTTAGTATACGTCCCGCAACGCCTTTTTCTTTAAGGTCCAAAAATAAGGACTTTAACGTAGCTAATCCACTTTCGGTTATGAATGCAACTGAAAAAAGGAAGTCCTCGCTACTTGCAAGTTCCTCCTGTAAAGTATTTAATACATGACTATTTTTCTTTTCATTATTGATGAGTAGCTCCGGTTTAAAGCTTCCAGAATTGCTTTGATTTTTATCGATAAATCCTTCATGTAATGATGTTGTTAAATTACGAATAAAGCTTTCCATATATACATCACATCATTTCTCTGTATTATTTATTCAGGATTGTATTCGATAACTTTTCAATAGCAGGAACATCTGCAGGCGCCCAGTTAAGTGATGGTAACTCTTGTCTAGTCATCCACTTTAGTTCCGCGTGTTCAGAGACTTCTGGTATTCCTGAAACAACCTTAGCCATAAACGTCTCTAATCTCACAATGACTTTTTCATATTCATATGTCGTATCTTCCACATGATCAAAAACTTCGATCGTGCAGCCCAACTCTTCTTGAATTTCCCGCTTTAGCGCCTCTTCCTTTGATTCACCTTGCTCAATTTTGCCCCCTGGGAACTCCCAGTAGTTTGGTAATGTCATTTCTGGTCCTCGTAGTGCACAAAGAATTTCTTTATTATCATTTTCAATAATTGCACCTACAACATGTACTGTTTTCTTAATAATTCTCACCTTTTCTTTCTATTCACATCAAATTTCTTTCCGAATTATCTGTATACAAACATTATCCAACATCTACCGCCAATTTTCAACAATCATACCAATCCGTCCAATAAGCATCACCATTCCCATTATCATGGATCACCAAATACTCCTCCCACGAAATCACTTGCGTCAGACACTCCACACTACAATACTGCGTTGCATCCGATTCAAAGTAAAATCCTTCTTGCATCGGCACTCCGCATTCCGAGCATAAACGCTCCTCTTCGTCTGGATCTTTCATGCGGAAATCTTGAGCAATAAGCATGGTTCTCAATTCCAAAAGTGTTGCACATGAAAACCTGAAACAACCTTCATTCACATCATAAATTGCGCAGATTTCTTTGCTTTCTATCAATATCCCATCCTGAATCACAATCGTTCCATTCCCATCTACCACTTTAACTGATGTACTTTTGAAATTCACTGTCCTTCCCTCCCACTCAATTGATTAGTTGTGATTGAGGAACAATCCGCATGCTTTCAGAATCACAAACTTGGCATACGTATGTTTTATCTTCGTGCATTTCGTGGCACTCATTGCAGACGTAAAGCATTTTTTCATCAGACGGTTCTTCTACTCGCATCGACAGACCTTGGAATGACAGCATCTGATCCAAATCCTCAATCAGGGCACAAGCGAATGAAAACGACTTGTCATCTAAATCATAAATTGTACAAAGCTGATCCCCTTCTATTAAAATCCCATTCATAATGACGATTTCTCCATCATCTTGAATCACTTGAACTTGTGTTTCTTGAATTCTATACTGGATCATCAGTTTCAAATTAGACACTCCTTTCTCTGTTATATATCCGATCCCCTACAACCGATTTTCTAAACCTGTTGGTGTGTAAAACTCGCGAGTGTCTGTCACCGTAGCTTTTTCTCATGGATTCAATAAGAACAATTATGGGGTTGGCTTCATAGCGTAGCGGTAACAGGCACTCGGATGGTCATGTACTTGGTGTCACTTTTTATTCATCTAAAAAATAAGGACCAAATAAGGTACGCTAAATGTACCTTATTTGGTCCTTATTCAGCAAAAATCCTATTACAACGCGCTATAAGCCAAAGGATTTCTCTATTTCAACTTAAGTACCTATATTCATCCCCAACGTATAATCCCACCTACACCGGATACAATATAGCTACATTAGAAAGGGGGAATTTGGATAGCATATAAAAAACTATAAAAATAGTTGAAAGACTATTGATAGTACGCATATTTTTCCGTGCAAAGGGTAAAGGATTTGTACGGAGGTGATTTTGATGATTCTAGGGAAGAAGGTCAGGTTGAAACCTACAAAAGCGCAAGAATTAAAAATGTGGAAGTCGGTTGGTACCGCAAGATGGGTCTATAATTGGACGCTCGCACGTCAACAGGAAAACTACAAACAGGTTAACAAATTCATATCTGACAATGACTTGAGGAAAGAAATCACTAAATTAAAACAGCTGGATGATTTCAACTGGT
>NZ_JAWLIQ010000012.1:0-133253 GCF_033485175.1 Sporosarcina sp. YIM B06819
ACTTTCTAAGACCGTACGGCAAAGGCGGCTTTTACTTTAAACATGATACCTATAAGGTTTTTGAGTGAACATCATCCTGGAAAGGGTGGTGTTTTTTTGTTGTGAAAAGGGCGTTGTTGTACAAATTCTTCGTGACTAATGCTACTGATTTCTCTCAATACATACACCGCACTCTTATAATATCCACAACAGACAATCTGTCCTCACCAAACGGTCCATCCATCGAAATACCATTAAGCCGATGATCGAGTTCGAATATTTTACCGATGTACGTAAATTCTTTACCATTTCGCCATGTCGTGACGCTAGCTTCGCATTGCCGCTTATATGCCGATTCAATTTCCATCTGAATGGATTCTAATTCCCAATCATCCAGTATGGGACGCTCCATTTGGCCATCCTCATCCAACCAATCCCTTACTGCTTGTGCATGCTCCGGCAGCATCATGCCCTGCCATTTTATATTACCTCGGTCCTTTATCATACTTCTCCACCTATCCCTTGTGTCCGCCCACCAAGTCAGAGCGTTTAATTGCCGTACCTGCATCCGTTAATGAGATTGCCCGCAGTATCGCCGTAGATCCGTAACGATTCCGAATGCTATCCATCACCTGACCAATTTCCCGGCTACGCCAATTGTCCTTTTCAAATAGACTTAGCTGTATAGATTGCTCATCTTCCAACTTTGTTATCGATAAGGATATCTGGCGCACTGGTCGGTTATCATAGTTTTCACTCAGCAGCTCTTTACAGACCGCGTAAATTTTCATCGTTTCGTTAGTCGCTTCAGCAATTGTCCGCGAGCGCTGGAATCCGCCGCCATGCACATTCTTGCTGTATCCAATGCCTAAACTTATTGTTCGTCCTGCTTTCCTTGCATCTCTTGCCCTTTTGGCTACATCTTCGCACATTTCAAGCATGACAACTCTCACCTCGGCCATCGTGTTGTAATCACGCATCAAGATCTGACTTTTCCCGTAGCTAACCTGACCTCCCGATACTGGCGCACCCACTCTAGACAGATCAATCCCCCACGCATGATGGTAAAGTTGGTTACCCATGACTCCAAATTTCTTTTCAAGGCTTTGTAGATTAGCATGGGCCAAGTCACCAATTGAAAATATCCCCATGTCGTTTAGCGACTTCTCTGTCCGCCTGCCAATTCCCCACATTTCACTCAATGGCGAAACAGGCCATAATTTAACTGGCACGTCCGCGAATGTCCATTTCGCAAACCCTGTTTTCTTAGCTTCTACATCAAGGGCAAGTTTTGCCATTAACATGTTTGGCCCCATTCCAGCGGTGCTCGGTAAACTTAGCGTGTCATATATTTCCCTTTGAATTTCTCTAACAGTCTGCGCAGGATCTCCCCAAAGTTTTTCCGTTCCAGTTAAATCGATAAAAGACTCATCGACCGAGTAAACATGTATAGACTCTGCAGGAACATATTTGTGGAGGATACGCGTAATAGCCATCGACATTTCGAGAAAGTACGCCATTTTCGGCTCAAAGAGTCTAATTTCGGGGTGTTTGGGTATTTCATACAACCGATTACCCGTCTTGATTCGAAATTGCTTTTTCATAGCAGGCGATGCGGCAAGCACAACGGATCCTTTCTGTTGAAGGTTCCCAACCACCGCTACCGGCACTTTACAAACGTCCAAATTGTGTAACGAAGCCATGCAACTGGCATAAAAACTCATCATATCTACACAGGCAACTTGTCGATTTGGAATGTGGTCATAGGTTATTTGTTGGCATTCACTCATGAACTAACAGCCCTTCAGTATATTTCACAAAATAAACACCCATCAATTCTTCCGTTCGATTGCGCAACCGGATGTTTAAGTATTTCCGGTGATTTTCATAGCCCTTGTACTGAAACAAATATTCCGTGAACGTTCCATCATTAAGTCTTTTAATCACATTCATATTGTTACGCTTCAAGTAAATAGTCGTTTGCTTCATTTCATTCCTTGCAGCCTTTAGTGCCCCTTCAATCATATCGAGATAAGGCTTTTTCAATTTGAATGAACCAATCTCAATTTCCCCTCGGTCTCTCTCTAAAATTTTAATAATCATTGGCAAATAAATCATATTCTCGAAATGTGGTATTGCCTCTTCTGGAATTATCGACACGTTAAATCACCAGACTTTCTTTCGCTATTACAGGGACAAGTGCGAGCACATTATCGATTAAGAAAGTTCGCTTTGATTGACGAAGGTGACAGTACGCACGGAATGACCCTTCGCCTACCTGAATGACCTTTATTCTTCTTTTGCTGACTGCCCCGTTTTTATCGATATACATCATATCCAATAACTCGGCATATTCCATCGACCTAACCAATCTAATGCGCACACTCGTTCCCTCCTCTTTGTTTATAGTATGCAGAATAAACGTTCGCTATGCAAGCGGCAAATAACAATTATTAAATATTACCAAATAACTTAGGTTAGGCTCATAGCACATGAATCAGATTCATGCGCTATGAGCCTATTTTAAAAGCCTCTTTCATTATTAAAATGAAAGAGGCTTGGGCTTGGCCTACACAACTATCAACTGGTCCGTGTGCTTCCTCTTGACAAGGGCTTGAGTGAGTGATTTCAAAATTAGCAACCACAGCCGCCCACAATCGTCACACTTGCGCTTGCCGCACCTGTCACCATTGCCGCCACATCGCCCGCGGATCCAGACATTGTATATACCATTATCAAACGATCGCCTGCTGCTACAGCTACTGGTGGAACAATCAACTTCGTTCCAGTAAGTGTCGTACCTGCAGGTAAAAGACTTGTTAAAACTGGAGCTAGGTCTACACTTGCGGTAGTAGGACTGAAGACATTGCTTCCTGCTGGCGCGCGGTAAATTGTAGCGGTGACTGTTTCATCTTGTCCTGCAACATCCAGTGGAGTCGTTACTGTAAAATATGCAGTAATAGCTGTTATTTCACCTGCTTTTCGTACGCACTGGGCTACTTTCGCTGAGCATGGCAAGATGATATTGCCATCGGCACCAATGACTCCAGCAACAGCTGTGCGACATCCAATGATACTAGCAGCACCCACCACTCCATTAGCTAGACTAGTCAAAACGACGGGTGTATGACCCGAAGAGAACCGGAAATCACTAATCGCGTGCTGGCTTCCACTATGCCTAAACATACCAGGATAAAACCCTACATGATGATGTCCATCATGATGATGACACACACCAGGATGAATCCTTACATGATGACCTCCTGCATGATGATGATGACCTCCACCACAGCAACCTCCTGTAAAATGAGTAAAATTCATATTAACACCTCCTTTCTCTGCTATTCTATTCAAAACAAGTGCAAGGCGGACGGGCTATCAACTATTTATATAAAACAACTTTTCATTTTTTCATTGGCATACGGATTCTATAGGACAACTGTCTATCTATCGAAACACATGTATGAAATAACTGAATCGCACTCTCCTTCTCATCTATATAATGAATACATTAAAAAACAACCACCCTAATACCAAGTCAGAGTGGCTGTTTTAAATGAGATAATTTGTTATGATTCAAACAAACATGTTTATTTGAACAAACGCATTTTTTTGAGTGACTGGCACCTTACACGTAGTTAAAGAGGCATGTATTGAAACAGGTGAGATTACACCTAACAATAAGGTTTACTCGAATGGTATGCATCTAAGTCCGAGGGGCGCAGAAATTGTGTTAGAAGAGATAGCGAAGTATAGCTGAAGTGGTCGATTCTAAAGTTCCCAACTATTTCATTTGAAAACAAATTACAATTGATGTACACTATATTTAGAAGCTGTGTTGTTCGTATCAACATTAAGTTTTAACCTTTAAGCTGTAAACGGGAGTTTTATCTAGAAATAGGAATGGCACGCTTCGTTCTTTCGATAACGAGGACATACAGGAATATTTCTGCGAACACCCACTTTGAGGAGTGGTGGTTTAAAACTTTCTAAGACCGTACGGCAAAGGCGGCTCATAATACAAACCCTTATGGAACGAGGGTTTATAGACTAACATCATCCTGCAAAGGGTGGTGTTTTTTTGTAATGAAAATCGAATTGATGTAAAACTGATGTAAAAATTCATAGCAACCGACGCTAAATCGAAGTAAACAATTGTTTGAGTGACTGGCACCTTTAAAACTTATTTACAAATGCCCATGAATTGGGTTTCGGGGTAATTTTAATATTAAGTTCTATTGGTGCGTCATCTGTTATACTCATTCTGTTCTTCCTCCTAAACGGAATTGCAAAACTAACCGGAAGAAGTTTATGGGGCTCCACAAAGCCTGATGGCACTTTATTCGAAAAGCATCCTTCTTTAATGATTATCCACATTATACTGATATTCATTTCTCTTATAGGGGCATCGATTCAATTAAGTAACACACATCTCAGTTGGGCTATTGAAGGTTTTTGGTGGGCTCTGCCTGTTCTTTATTTGCTAGTTGGCTGGTTATTTTATAGAGACTTCAAGTGGAAATGGTTTCAAAAATTAAAACTAATAATTATTAAGAAAAAAGTACATGAAGATACAGTGTAATTAGCAGACGACATCTTACATAGAAATTAAAATGGCGACCGCTCAATGAAGAGTAGTCACCTTTTGCATGTGCGTAATAAGGCCACCATCAATATACAATCCCCTTTTGTTCAACTAACCAGCACCTGTTAGTTGAATATGCCACTTAATTTATCTTTGTCTAAGACATCATCAAGTGAGCTAATTTCATAATTCAGAGCCCTTGGGGCTCAAGGGTTTCAATCAAATAAAAATGAGGCACCTCCCCAAATCCGGTATAATGGTAGTGACCAAACAACCAATATCGAATGGAGTGAATGCCTCATGACCATTATAAAACAAATTAGCCTGTTTGACATCCAACAATTATTCGAAATGGAAAGTTCGCACCGTTTTGATACGATCTTCGCCACTTTCGATGTACAACCAATCTTTCATCTCTTTTCTAAAAAAACGCTGCGTGGTGCTCCACGTGAATGTAATTACGGTGCGATGATTCAATCATTGATGATTCGTATTGTCGAACGTATCCCAACCGTAAAGGATTTAAGAAAACGTTTAGTCAACGATTCTTTATTCCGTCTAGATTGCGGGTTTCTTGTCTCAGACTCAGTCCCTTCGGAGGCTACTTATTCACGTATAATCAGTGTGATTAGCCAGTCTGATGTGCTTGATAACATGCAGGATGAACTAATTCAAACTGCCTTTTTAGAAGGCTTTCTTTGTGATGAACACCTTGCCTTCGATGCGACGCATTTCGAAGCACGTGACGCATCAAAACCTTCCGAGAAAAAAGAGGCTAAGCCACCGAAGAAACGTGGACGTAAAACAAAAGAAGAACAGGCAGCTTGGCTCGCTGAACAAGCAGAAATCGAAGCGAATTTAACAACCTACGAAAAGAAATTGGAGGCACAATTGTCGATTTCAGCTGAAACACTTTGGCGGGACATACCGATTGAGCCCAAGTGGGGCATCAAGAAAAATAGCGACGGAAAAAACACGTTCTGGTACGGCTTTAAGGGACATCTGGCTGTTTCATCGAAAAGCCAGTATATTGTAGGTCGCCTCATGTCGTCAGGTAATTTATCTGACAGTAAAGCGGCCATTCCACTGCTAAAAAAGGTAGATACCTTTTTTTCACACCATTTTACGACAGCGTTATTCGATGCAGGTTATGATTATGAAGCGATTTATAAACAAGCATTGGCGCAAACAATGGATGTCGTGATTCCATACAATGTTCGGAATGAAGGCGAATATATTGGATTTGATGACCGTTTTCGCCCAACTTGTGTACGTGAGCACAGCTACTGTTACGATAGCTTCGATGAAAAATACCGTACATTAAAATTTACCCATCCGAAGGAATGTATAACATGTCCATTGCGAGAGGATTCACTCTGTCAAAAGGTGTTTAAAATCAAATGTGAAACAGATATTCGGAAACACACGTATCCAGCACGCGGCTCAGAATTATGGAAGAAACTTTATAAAGAACGTACCGCAGTAGAACGCGTTAACGCCTATTTAAAAGAATACTTTCAATTAAACAACGTCCGTCACCGTACAGGTAAAAAAGCAAAACTGCACTTCAACCTTGTGACATTTATTTACAATTCCTGCAAATTGGCAGTGGATCGAATGAATGCCTTATTACAGATACAAAACAAAGCTGATTTATGAAATTGATTCAAGTATATACTTTTTATCTTCTTTAACTGCATCCTTTGTTATTTTCTTCAGACGCAAAGAATTGAACGAGCAAATCTTCCTTAAGGATTGACCCCTACTGAAAATGGACGAGCTCCGACTGATATCGTAGCAATCACCGTATTGGTTACGCCATTAATCACGGAAACAGTATTATCATCCTGGTTAGTAATATAAATTAAATTGGTTAATGGATTGACTCCAACACCATTTGGATTATCCCCAACTGGAATAGTAGCAATCACTGTATTGGTTGCTCCGTCAATCACGGAAACATTATCACTATCACGATTTGGTACATAAATTTTATTACTAGCTATGTTAACTGCCACTTCACCTGGAGTAGTCCCGACAGGAACAGTAGCAATCACTGTATTGGTTGCTCCATCAATCACGGAAACAGTGTTACTAGTGAAATTTGATACATAAATACGATTAGTATTTGGATTGACCCCTACTCTGAACGGATTAACTCCGACTGGAATCTGAGTAATCACAGCATTAGTAAACCCATCAATTACAGAAACGATATCAAAATTAAAATTGGCTACATAAATAATATTGGTTAATGAATTGACTCCTACTCCGGTTGGAAGAGACAAACCTCCGACAGGAATAATGGTAGCAACCACAGTATTGGTAAAACCGTTAATTACGGAAACCGTGCTATCATTAAAATTGGCTACATATATGACATTGGTAGCGGTATTGACCGCAACCGCACTTGCTCCATCCCCAGCCGGCACAGTAGCAATTATTGTATTAGTTGACCCATCAATTACGGAAACATCATCACTATTTAAATTCCCCACATAAATTCGGTTGGTTAAAGGATTGACTGCTACCCCTGCCGGATTGACTCCAACTGGAATGGTAGCAATTACTGCATTGGTTGCACCGTCAATTACAGAAACAGTATTATCATTAAAATTGGCTACATAAATACGATTTACAGATAATAGTTCCGTGGGTCCGGTAGCTCTGAATGGTCCTATGTGTACTCTAGGTAGTCTGCAAACTTTTTTGCAAGAGCATGCATTGACATTACATTTAAGACATCTACAATTTGAGCAGTAGTTATAAAAATTCATTTTCTCACCTCCATCTGTATTATTCTATTCGAATAATAGCTGGGGGGGACGGGCTATCTCCTATTTGACTTTCATGTTGATTAATCGCGGATTGTATAATTAAGCGAGACGCAAAAAAAAGACAAGACATGATACACTCAATTTATTACTCAACTTTCGCACCCAATAAAACAGCTCATCAAGAAAAAAAGAGAGTTTTCCGGCATTTTTTTGCTAAGTCCGTGTACTACTTTACCTTTCCAATATTTCGTTTCCACAATAAAGATATTTGTAGGAAGCAATACGATATGATGAATCTGTCGAACTTGATCGTGATTATTTTCGATATAAGGAATAAATAGGTTACTAGCTAGTTAAAATGTTGATATATAAGGATTCATAACACTTCCTATTAAACTATAAAAAGCCAGACTTCACATTTGAGGAGTGGTGGTTTAAAACTTTCTTAAACCGTACGGCAAAGGTGGCTCACAATACAAACCCTTATGGAAAAAGGGTTTATAGACTAGCACCACCCTTTAGGGGGTGGTGTTTTTTGTTGTGAAAATGCCTTAGATGTAAAATCGGGCTTGAAATTATTTGTAACTATTTTAATTAATTGCGATTTCCCAATAATCTTGTCATCCACCTATAGCTAATTCGTAAATGGAAAGGTCGTTTTTATTTCCTGTTATCACCGATTCAGTCCTCACCCTCAAATTTATTTTTAATACGTCTATTGAAATCCATGAATTCTTCATTTGCAGCAAGATCAATCTCTGGTTTATTTTTTTAGTAATACAAGTAGTAATTGCCCTTCACTCCCTCTGTTGCTCGAATATGATACTACAGAAGGGGGTGAAAAAATGGATTTTACTAATCAAATCTCTAATCGTAGATGTACTACTTGTAAAAGCAGTACATGCTCTTGCAAAAACGTATGCGGAGTACCAAGAGTACCCATAGGACCAATCATAGCAACCGGACAGGGTGTACCTACTATTCCCCCCGGAGGCACTTGTGGCTTATGCGAATACGGGTATATTTACAACCTAACTCCTCAAACGGTAGCAATAGAAGCAGATGTCTTGTTTGATTCAAATGGAGTAATAACACCTGGAATTACGCATACCCTTGGATCCTCTCAAATTATAGTTAGCGTTCCAGGAGACTACGAGGTTACTTTCTCTGTGTCAGGTACAGAACCCAACCAATTCGCCCTGTTTTTAAATGGCTCGGTGGTTCCGGGAACAATCTACGGCTCAGGTGCTGGCACTCAGCAAAACAACGGTCAGGCTATATTCACCATACCAGCAGGCGGTGTTCTTACACTTCGAAATCATTCTTCTGCTGCAGCAGTTGGCCTTGCCTCTGTGATAGGGGGCACACAAGCAAACGTAAATGCCTCTATTGTCATTAAATTGTTGAGTAGCATTTGATAAGGAAATACTCAGTATAAATCTTCTTGGTTTCACTTGATTTTAATAGAGGCATCAATAATCCGATAATGCAAAACTTCTAAAAAAGAAAACGATAAGGCAGGGATTAATCAACTTTTAATGAAGTAACTCAAATCGAGTAGGAGGCTAATCATTAGTTGATTAGCCTACCTCTGACACCGCAGTGCCTACGGTTCCGTATGCGGCGGTTCAACATTTTTAGTATCATAAGCTCATAAAGTTGGGAGAAGACTTTCAGTCCCCATCTTGTGAGCTTATCTTTTGTTATTCACAAGGCAGAATCTCGCTTCGAGATATACAGTTCCTATTGCCAAGTCTGTAGTGGACTTTCACCACCTAGCGATTACCCATGCCGGGCACACAAGAAGAACGATTGTCGGTGGAACAAGCAATACTAAAAATGGTTCTAAAACAACTTCAAAATTGTTTTAGAACCCATTTTTCACCAAGCATGGTTACTTACTCAATAGTAATACCTGCAGCAGCGTTACCTAAAATGGTAGCGGCCACAGCTGTGCTTGTAGCGGCTGAAAATACCATTAATAAACGGTCGCCTACTGAAACTGGTACAGGAGCGAAAGACGCATTACCAGTCGCAATAGCGCCTATTGCAATTGGACCCGGTATTGGCGGCACTAAATCTACGAATGCATTTGTTGCGGTAAAGACAACACTTCCTTGCGGTGCACGATAGATTTGTGCTCTGATTGTTGTAGCTCCAGTTAATGCCGCTACTGCGGCTGTTGCAACGAAAGTTGCAGAAAGAGCTGTAATGCTTCCATCACGTGGAACTGTAAAGGCTTCGCTTGGCAAAGTTCCTCCTAAGGTAATTGTGTTTCCAACAATGGTAATACCAGGGACGGAAGTACCAAATCCAATTGCACTAGTTGTGCTAACTAACCCGGTAGCAAGAGTAACCAATGATGCAGGTACAATACCAGAACTGAACGGGATAATTGAACCTGTGTTACGCGGTGGGACAATACAAGCCGCGTCAATCGCATTGAACGGTCCAAAATTCTTACAATTAACTGTTTCATTGCTGAGAGCTGGACGACAACAGCCTGCTTGATTAAATCCATGATTAAAATTCATATTAACACCTCCTTTCTCCATTATCCTATTCAAGCCAGTAGCAGGGCGGACGGGCTATCAACTACTTGTGTTTAGTGGTTTTTATTTCGTTGTAGCATAACGCAAATTCCACGGAATATCCGCCTAACTAGCTGAATTTACTATCTATCGTAGCCCCATAATCTTCAAGAAAAAACAACCATCCTGACACTCAGTCAAGTGGTTGTTGAAAATGGAGTAAAACGATTTTTATTTTTGCTACTTTATCTAATTTAAACTTAAGGTTTCCTCCGAAAAAAATTGAACAGTGATAACGTCTCTTTGTTTTTATGTTGTTGACGCTTCATTTCATTAGAAATTTCAATCGAAGCTTCTGGATTCATCTCCCTCTCAATTTTGTCTACGTGCTGTATTTTTTCCTCAATTTTTTCTATATGAGGCACTTTCTCTTCAATTGTAGCTAAATTGGGCAATTCCTCAAGAGATACTGTCACTACCTCATTTTTTTCTGGCTCTGTAGTCGCTTTCGGTATAGAGGGGACCAAATTATCACTTCTGGTTGGACTGGCTTGTTTTGTCGAAATATTATTAAAACGAACGGTGGATTTCATATTTATATTCCTGTTCAGCCCATTATAGATTTGATTTGGATGACTACCAATCGAAGGAAAACTTGGTTTCCCAGCTTTTTGATGGATACTTGCAGTTGGCGTTACAGTACCCGGGACTTCTTGGATATCATGAGGCCTCGCTATAAGACTTTGCAAATATTTATATGAGGGTGGACGATTAGGCTGTTGAATCGAAGATATGGGTATTTTCTCTTCCAATTGGGAAGTTACTTCTATAACATCCCTCTCATCAGCATTATGCTTAGTATTCACTGAATCCTGCATATCGACAGAAGTATTCACGTTTTCTGTACGTTCATTTATTAATTGATCCATAACTACTGAAAGATCCTTGTTCAACTCCTCGACAGTTTGGTTAAGTGAGCCTATCTGTTTTGAAACAGTTTCAATTTGTTGCTCATACTCCTCTATCTGCATACTTCGTTTGTCATTCAGTCGTCCCATTACCTCTTCTAAATGCGAGGCTTGCATTTTAAAGCCGGTCAATTCACTTTTCATGAAAAGATAGTCATCAATTGTATTTCCCGATTTCAATGTCGTTAAGGTATCTCTATAAGTTGCGATTTTCTGTTTTAGATTTTCAATGTCTTGAGCGGAGTATAACTTAGCATCTGCCATCACTATTCCCCCTTTACAGTACATACCTATTCTATTACCGATGTTTTCATTACGTGACAAATTGTCACCTTTAACACTGAATATAAATAAGATAAAGTGCCTGATTCTTAGGAGGCGCTATCTCTCCTGAAATAATGTTTGTACCAATTTCTTTTCTACTGAATGAAATTCGAAAAATATCCTGATAAGTTATTTCTCCGCCCAGACACTCAATTTTCCACATCATATGCTACGGATGAAAGAAAAAAATTTGGAGGTGTCTGCAAAAATGCAAGAAAAAAAGCCGTTTGATGGCAAAGAACTAATTTGTATTAATGTCGATAAGGTATATGATTGGATTGTTAAAGAAAAGTCGTTTGATATTTCTCCAACAGGAGCAATTACTTTTCCAGGAGTTACAGCAGCGACAAGTTTAACCGGTGCAATTGTCACATGTGACGTAGCCCCAGCCGCGACGAATCCAGTCGTTATCCTACATCGCGAAGATCGACCATTCTGCATTGATGGAACAAACGTATGCCTTCAACAGCTTACTATTCAAAAGAATTTCGTCGTGAAAATTATCCTTACTTTTCCAAATGGGACGACGTTAACAAGCGCGAATATCCCGGTTTCCCGTTGTGAACAAGTCACCTTGTGTGCGCCTGAAGGAACAGACGTTGAGGTTAGGTACACTAATTTAGACTGTTTCGTATGTACGACTGGGACACTCACTGCTGGCGCAGGTACAATCACCTTCTCTGCGCTAACCATCTCAGTGGCTACTTGCCAAAGCATCCAATCGACATTCCCAGTTACTGTTGAATTCTTAGCTGATTTCTGCGAACCAAGGGCAGATATAGTATCGGGTTGTGCTCCACCAACACGTCCACAACAATGCTCTGTTGTTTTCCCTGACGCTGGCGGCAATTGCTGCAACTAATATCGGCTGATGGTGATAATGAGTAAACATCAAACATATTATAAAGAGAGGATTTTCCTCTCTTTATTTTTTGTAGAAAAGGGGTAAAAATCATGAACAACGAAGTGGAAGCAAAGATTACGCAGCTTCAGCAGCAAACGCAATCATACATCCATGACATTAAACAGTTGGTCCAAGCACTTCATGACCCTGACAGAATGGCAATTATCAGCTATTTTACATATTCATTAAACATTTCTCACGTTCCTGAACAGGAAAACTTTTGTCTCGGATCTTACCATGTAACAAATACGGGGACTCGCCCCCTCACTAATCCTTATATATGTATAAAACTACCTCCAGAATCACCTTTCTCTTTTTCAGGTAAATATGTCTATGCAAATTTCAAACAGTCCCTGAAGAATGCCGATGGCTGGGAACGTATCAATGAAAAAACGAACCGTGAGGAATTTTGGCTAAAACCTTTAGGTAAATCGTCCATTGAACCGAATGAGACCCTTTCCTTTTCAAATTTCCAGCTCAACTGGTCGCCAACAGAAGCTTATGCGGGCAGTATTATGGCATTTACGTATAGCGATCAATTGAAAGAGGGCGTCGTTGTGCTCAATCCTATTAATCTCAATGGAACTGTGCATGTACAGGGGGATGACAATGAGTGATCAAGATGAAAAAGACTGGTTGATGAAGCATGGTATCCGCCAATTTATGAAGGATCAGCTGAGCGGCCGTAAAGAAGACACACATGACCATGATAATAGCTTTATTTTTTTAGAAAAAAGCACATTGAACATGTTTTTGATGTCGATGTTGGCGAATGGAGAACATCGAACTTCTGAAGACGTGATTGAGATTGATTACAAAGAAATCGTAGAGCAACTTGAACAGGTCATCGCAGCGAACAAAAAGGACTTCGAAGAGCTTATTACGTTACTCAAAAAAGAATAATGGGAGGTGGACGGACTTGATTAGTGACAATGTCAAAAATAATGATACGTTGCAACTGCAACAAATAATTATCTTTTTAAAGGCGGAATTAGCGAAATATAAACACGAAGTACGAAAATATCAAGAGGGCTATCTCCAATCATTGATCGAAAACCTAGAGCACGACAATGTCCAATTGATAGAAGAAAAAAACGAACTTGCTGAGGAGCTATTTAGATTAAATAAAGAATTGGTGAAGCGGACGAGTGATTACAAAGAACGTATCCAGTTCCATGAAACGCAAAGCAAAAAACAGCTTATGTCCATTGATACTTTACAGCAGGCCAAAAATGACTTGTGGACAACGAACCAACAGTTGACCGACGTAATAAAAAAATTAAAAGTCGGACTTGAAACCAAACAATATAATGACCAGCAAGCCTATTCCCTCCATAGTAAGATCGAGGAGTATAAAACAACAATCGAACAGCTCGAATATAAAATTGTGGATCATATGCATGATGCAAACAAACATCTTCAGTCAAAAATAGATAAATTTGCTACGACCTACCAACAACGCAATAAATCCGACAAAGTAAAACAGCTTTTATTAAAAGAACTTGCCAAAAAACAGCATACAATCGATAAGCTACAGCAAGAACTAATTGATGTAAAAGCACAACTTGATAAGCGCGCCTTCGAAATAAGCTTAAAAAAAGATCAGCCCACAACGAGCGCCTCGACACCTGCATTAGATCCTGAAATACTTAGTCAATTAGACCAGCAAATCAGAAAGATACTGGCCCAATCGTTGGACTACGAGGAACAACTAGCTACCAAGCAACTTGTCCTTCATACGTTGGAGCAAAAATTAGATCAGCTTACGGTAGAAGTCGATGACATAAAAATCTTCGGCGTCAGTGGACAGATTGTAAAGGAAAGTTGAAGTGCTATCTGCTACACTAAGGTCAGAGGCACATGCATGAAACGCACATCAAAACCAGTTTCCACTGGAAGCTGGTTTTTTCATACTGTATACAGTTGTCGGAGGTGAAACAACATCGTAAAACGGTTAGTCGTGACAGGCTATAAACAACATGAACTCGGCATATTTGATGACAAACATCCTGGCATTCGATTCATTAAAAAAGCACTAGAAAAACGACTTGTAGCCTTGATTGATGAAGGATTAGAATGGGTCATTATCAGTGGGCAGCTAGGCACTGAAACATGGGCTGCGGAAGTCGTGATCGACCTAAAAAAAGAATACACCGAGTTAAAGTATGCCGTCATCACCCCCTTCCTTGAACAAGAGAAAAACTGGAATGATATGAGAAAAGAAACGTATCATCGGATTGTGGCCCTCGCAGATTTCCATACAAGCCTGACGAAAAGACCCTATGAAGCCCCTTGGCAATTTATCGAAAAAGATAAGTTTTTCATGCGCAATTCGGATGGAATATTGATTGTTTATGACGAAGAAAACGATGGCTCACCAAAGTTTGTTAAGAAAACAGCAGAAAGCTATGCCGAACGTTCCGATTATCAAGTGTTCACCATTACCGCCGATGATTTGCAGGTCATTGCGGAAGATGAACAGCTGAGTGAGTGGCAGTGAATCTCCAAATTAATTGACAGCCCAACCTCTTCATGATATAGTTAATCAGTTAACAAATAGGTAACTGTCAAGACTTGAATATCTGGCATTCTACAAATGTTTTTGAGAATACTTATTCACACTGGCGCGACTAAAGGGTCGCAAGGACGCAAAAGTAGGTAGGGTTTGCGTTGCTTAGGTTAGAGAACACCCAGTGGAACAATGACCGCGGCACTGAAAGCTTATCCTTTCTATGGAAATTATTCCCCGATGATTCGGGATGAAAAATTACATTCAAAACTTTAATGTTACCGACAAAATAAAGGGGTGTTCTCAAATTGAGAGCATCCCTTTTCCAATGGTTATTTGCTTCGATTTCCATTACATATTACAATAAAACAAAAGCAATAAGGTGGTTAATATATGGATATTTACGCGCACCGCGGTTCATCTGGCACACATCCAGAAAATACAATCGCTGCTTTCACAGAAGCCGCGCGCCTCGCTGTACACGGTGTTGAATTTGATGTTCATCTTACAAAAGACGGCGAACTCGTCGTCATCCATGATGAAAAAATCGACCGGACATCAAATGGAACTGGCTTCGTTAAAGACATGACACTAGCGGAGTTACAAGCTTTTGATTTTGGCAGCTGGTTTTCTCCAAACTTTAAAGGACAAAGCATTCCTACGCTACACGAAGTACTTCAAGTGTTTGCCAATACAACGCATCATTTGAATATCGAACTGAAATCCGATATTTTTCCGTATGAAGGCATGGTAGAAAAAGTCGTAGCGATTATAAAGGAAATGGGTCTTGATTCGCGCGTAGTCTTGTCGTCTTTTGATCACGAGGCTATCCGAACGGCAAAACAACTTGCACCACATTTAGAAACAGCGGCTTTGTTCATGGAAGTATTGGTGGAGCCGCTCGATTATATGCGTGCCATTCCTGCGGATGCATTGCATCTATTTTTCCCAACAGCACTTCGCCCATCTATTCGACAAGTGTTAGAAGCTGGTACGATAGTACGGACTTTTACTGTCAATGAAGAGCAATACACCCAAGCATTACAAGATGCCGGTGTTAGTGCAATTTTTACGGACTTTCCGGAGAAAATGCAAACTTATTTGAATGAAAAAAACTGAGCGCACGATGGCTCAGTTTTTTCATTTTACACAGGCGCTCAAAAATCTTTCAAATATCCGCAAAGAAACCGTATCCCCTGTCATTGCCAACCGTTCTGGATGCCACTGTACACCGAGTACAAATTGATGAGTGACACTCTCAATCGACTCTATAATGCCATCACTGGCAACACCAGTAACGTTGAACACAGCAGGTACATCCTTCACCGATTGATGATGAAATGAATTCACTTGAATACGTTCACTACCCGCAATTTCCGCAAGCAAACTCCCCTTTTCCAATTGGACAAAATGGGATGGATGAGCATTCGGTGCTTTTTGTAAATGTTGCAGCATTGGCCCCTCATTTTGTTGATGAAGATCCTGATACAATGTTCCTCCCACCGCAACATTCAACACTTGAAGCCCTCTACAAATGCCCAAAATCGGTTTATCCCCTACTAACATTTGACGCGCCAGTTCGAGTTCAAACAAATCCCTACTTGGTGAAACCTCCCCAAGATGTGTGTGCGGTTCTTCATTGAACAATATCGGATTAATATCATTTCCTCCGGTCAATAAAAGGCCATCCATTATGCCAACTATCTGCGCAATGTCTGCCGCATGACCTATCGGTATAACGAAAGGCAATCCCCCCGCTCGGATAATCGCTTGCACATAATCATTTCGTAGGAAATGATTATCATCTTGCTCCACATCTGGTGTAATCCCAATAATCGGTTTCATTCGCAAATCCCCTTTAGGTTAAGCTGTCAGACTATTAATAAATTCCTCAATCTCCGCCTGCGTTTTGCGATCCTTGCTAACAAATCGGCCTACTTCTACGCCACTATGGAATCCGATGAAGCTTGGAATACCAAAAATATCAAGTTCTCCACATAGATCGATAAACTCATCGCGATCCACATACATAAATGTATATTCCGGATAATCGGCTTCAATGCCTGGTAAAAACGGCTCGATGACGCGGCAATCCGGGCACCAATCTGCAGAAAACATAAAAATAGTGCGCTCCTCATTTTTTAGCTGTTCAAATTGCTCCATTGATTGTAGTTTTTCCATTTAAAATCACTCCTGTTTTTTCAAGTTCATAAAGACAATCTAATTGTATCATTTCCAGAACGATTAGTTCATATTTTCAGTGAACTCGACTTAAAAAAAATCCCATTCATAAAAAATTTTGATTGGGGAATTATATCTAAACGGATTAAAGGAGGTTTTTTCGTGCGTCATTGGGTGTTATTACCGACGTATATCATCATGTTATCGTTACTATTTTACACAGTTGTGGCGGCCAAAGAAGAAACAATGAACGAACAGCGCATGCAGCTTTATTTACAATTTGACAGCATGGCTGTTCCTTGGTATAACTTGGCGGCCATCGATCAGTTTGAGCGCAATATCCAACAAGTGCGCAATGATATTCCTAAAAGGGATGGACCGATTGCCATCCAATATTCTGAAGAGTACTGGGCGGGCGCACTTAATCCCAATAAAATGGATACCTCTCCTACCTCGATTACATTCTTCGAAGGACAAGGGGAGGATGGAGACGGTGACGGCATTGCTGATCCAGATAATCCACAAGACGTGCTGGCTACGATGGAATCTT
Source organism: Sporosarcina sp. YIM B06819 (assembly GCF_033485175.1). Classification (NCBI taxonomy): domain Bacteria; kingdom Bacillati; phylum Bacillota; class Bacilli; order Caryophanales; family Caryophanaceae; genus Sporosarcina; species Sporosarcina sp. YIM B06819. Next base: position 17,309 of record NZ_JAWLIQ010000012.1, read on the forward strand.
TTTTAAGCGAATACGGACAATCGGAAGCAGATTTCAAATTAGCGTTATGGGATTATTACCAAAGTGAAGAAACCGTGAACCAAATCATGACCATCGCCAAATTGTATCAACACTTTGAAACGTTGGAGTTGGACGAGCATGCCTTTCCTGTTCCCACGAATTACGATTATAGTTACAGAGGGACCTGGGGAGCGAGCAGGGGCTGGGGTGGCCGTAGAATTCATGAAGGTACAGACATCTTTGCGGGATATAGCACTCCTGTCCGAGCAACATCCTATGGCGTCGTTGAAATAATGGGGTGGAATGAATTCGGCGGCTGGCGCGTCGGCATTCGCGACAATCATAATACGTACCATTACTTTGCCCATTTAGCTTATTTTAATAAGGACATTAAAGTCGGCGATATCGTTGAACCAAGGACCATTATCGGTTTTGTCGGCAGCTCAGGCTATGGTAAAGAAGGTACTTCCGGTCGATTCCCTCCACATCTTCATTACGGTATGTACAAATATAACGGGCGCACAGAATGGGCTTTTGATCCGTATCCATCGCTGAGAATTTGGGAACGACAAGATAGGGCGAGATAAGGGGGAATTTGGGGAGTATGCAACGTTTTTAACAAACTAGACAACAAAATCAGCCAACTATGCGACGTTTCCATGAAACCTAACAACGCCAGCGCAAAACTAGACAACGTTTGTGGAACTAAACAACGTAATCAGATAACTATGCAACGTTTCCATGAATCCTAACAACGCAAGCACAAAACTAGACAACGTTTGTGGAACTAAACAACGAAAGCAGATAACTATGCGACGTTGCCATGAAACCTAACAACGCCAGCGCAAAACTAGACAACGTTTGTAGAACTAAACAACGTAATCGGCCAACTATGCTTCCATAAAATCTAACAACGTCAGCACAAAACTAGACAACGTTTGTAGAACTAAACAACGTAATCAGCCAACTATGCGACGTTTCCATAAATCCTAACAACGCCAGCGCAAGACTAGACAACGTTTGTATAACTAAACAACGTAATCGGCCAACTATGCAACGTTTCCCATAAACTAAACAACGGCCATATGCTTACTAATGAAAAAAACATCCGGCACCCAATCCCTTCAGGTGCCGGACATTGTTTACCCTAATGTTTTAAACAAAAACGAATACATATCCGTTTGTTCTTCAATAATTTTCACAGTCGGTTTGCCCATTCCATGACCTGCATTTTTCTCAACACGCAAAAGAATTGGCTGTTCACCTTGCTGCGCTGCCTGCAATGTTGCCGCAAATTTCATAGCATGCAATGGCACAACTCGGTCATCTGTATCCGCAGTTGTCACAAGCGTCGGCGGATAGGCAACGCCTTCTTTGACGTTATGCAGAGGAGAATACTTGTACATAAACTCAAAATGCTCTGGATTCGCTTCCGCGTTGCCATAATCCGTCACCCAGTAACGGCCAACCGTGAACTTATGATAGCGCAGCATATCCGTAACAGGAACTTGACAAAGTGCCGCTCCATACAGCTCTGGACGCTGTGTTACACAAGTTGCTACAAGCAATCCGCCATTACTGCCTCCCATAATCGCAAGCTTTTTGCTGTTCGTATAGTTTTGTTCAATCAACCATTCCGCCGCTGCAATAAAGTCATCAAAGACATTCTGCTTATGCTCCAGTGTTCCCGCCTTGTACCATTCCTCGCCAAATTCTCCACCTCCACGTAAATTGGCAACGGCATATACGCCACCAGCCTCAATCCACATGCGCTGTGACGGCGAAAACGACGGTGTTAAATTGACATTAAAACCACCATAGCCATACAACAACACGCGGTTATCGCCCGTTAATTCCAACCCTTTACGATGCGTTAAGAACATCGGAATTTGCGTACCATCCTTCGAGGGATAAAATACTTGCTTCGTTTCAAAACCTTCCGTATCAAACAGCACCGACTGCTGGAATACAGGCTCAAGCGTATCCTGCTCAAAATCATAGCGAGCAATCGTCGTCGGTACTAAGTAAGACGTATACCCAATATACATCGTTGTCGCCGTCTTCTTACCAGAACCACCTACTAGCGAAACATAGCTTGGTAGCGGTATTTCTTTAAGGAATGTCCCATCCAAATCGAAGACACTCAACTGATCATGCGCATTATGCAAATGGCAAACGACGAACTGTTTGTTAATGATTTTCGCGAATGTCAACACATCCTCGCGTTCAGCAACGACATCCACCCAATGCTCTTTCCCAGGGTTATCCAACTGTACCGCAATAATTTTCTCTTTCGGTGCCTGATAATTCGTCGTGAAATAAAACAGCCGTCCCTCATTGCCGATAAAGGTATATTCCCCGTCATCATCTGCCAATAAATGTACAAATCCCTCATCAGATTGCTCATCACGATAATAAATACGACTCTTATTTTCTGTCCCTTTCCATACTGATAAAATCAAATAACGATAATCATCAGAGAACAACGGATTGAAAGACAGCTCCTTATCCACAGTGTCTTCATACGTCAACACATCTTCTTGCTGCGCAGTACCCACAGAATGCCAATAAACGCGATTATAATTGCTTTCATCTTCTGGATCCACAGTGCCCGGCTCTGGAAAACGATTATAATAAAAACCGCTTCCTTCTTCATTCCAAGCAATGCTGCTGAATTTACACCACTTAATCACATCTGGCTCATCTTTTCCCGTTTGCAAATCGCGCACACGAATTTCTTGCCAGTCACTGCCATTCAATGAAATTCCATAAGCTAACCGATTGCCATCCTTCGTGAATGCCAAATTGGTAATCGCAGCCGTCCCTTCATCATTCAACGTATTCGGGTCAATAATTACTTCTAATTCATCAGTGTCCAAATCCTTTGTCCGATAAAAAACAGCTTGATTTTGCAAGCCATTATTTTTATGAAAATAGTAATAATCCCCTTCTTGTTGCGGAACAGAGTATTTCGGATAATTCCAAGACTTCGTCAATCTTTCCTTGACAGTTTCGCGCTCTGCATAAGTCGCTATAAAAGCCTGTGTCTTGTCATTTTGTGAATCCACCCAGTTTTTCACTTCTTCTGTCTCTGGATTTTCCAACCAGCGATACGGATCTGCCACATCCGTCCCGTGATAATTGTCAATAACAATTTCTTTTTTTGTCAAAACGCTCATTTCATTTCCCCCTTGTACCAATAGACTTCAACTATATTTTACCACATCACTAACTTACTTAAATAACTTTTCTGAATTAATCACACAAATAAGAACCGCAATTCTACGACGAATTCAGTTCATTCTCTCTTTTTTCGATTAAATTCGCTATAAAGCGCTTACAAAAAACTTTTTTAGTGATTTACCGCACTAAAGGGAAATAGACGCTTGACATTTGTTTTTCATTTGTTATGATAAGTTCTAAATTCAATAACAATTCCAACTGTAATGATGGAGATAGGCTTTAAGTTATGAAATCTTAAGAGAGCTGATGGATGGTGCGAATCAGTGATTTCAACGTAAAGTAGCACTCCGGAATAGAGAGGCTGAAATTCACAGTAGGCCGATCCGACCCATGCGCGTTAAGCATGCTAACGAAGACTGTCGTAATGTAGGCAGTAAATCAGGGTGGTACCGCGTGAGCTAATCTAGCTTTTCGCCCCTTACAATTATTTGTAAGGGACGGAAGGCTTTTTTTGATTTCAATAAAGAATTTATTTAGGAGGAGAAAATTATGTTACAAGACCAACAATTTCTAAGAATTCCAGGACCGAGTCCAATTCCACCAAGCGTGCAGCGGGCAATGAGCCAGCCAATGCTTGGTCACCGTGGGAAAGAAGTATCTGCAATCGTGCAGTCTATCAAACCCGGCCTACAACAAATCTTTGGTACAGCACAAGATGTGGTAGTCATTACAGGCAGTGGAACAGCAGGCTTAGAAGCGGCTGTTGTCAATATCGTCAAACCAGGCGACGAAGTACTAGTCGTTGTCACAGGTGCATTCGGTGATCGCTTTACGAAAATTTGTAACGCTTATAACATTAAAGCCCATCGTTTAGATGTGGAATGGGGTCAAGCACTTCAGCCAACAGCTGTTCAACAATATGTACAAGCGAACCCAGCAATTAAAGCTGTATTCTCTACTTATTGCGAAACATCTACGGGTATTTTGAATCCTATCCATGAGCTAGCAACTGCAGTTCGTGAAGTATCAGATGCACTAATTATCGTCGATGGCGTATCTTGTGTCGGCGGTGTTCAAACGGAAATGGATGCTTGGGGAATCGACATTATGGTGACGGGCTCTCAAAAAGCATTTATGCTACCAGCTGGTCTGACATTTGTCGCAGCAAGTGAACGTGCATGGGCAGTTATTGAAGCCAATACACAACGAGGTTTTTACTTAGACCTGACAAAATACCGTGATAATCTTCAAAAAGACACAACACCATTTACACCGGCAGTTTCTTTATTATTCGGACTGCAACAAGTACTTCAAATGATTGAAGCAGAAGGCTTGGAGCAAGTATACGCACGCCACACATTGATGATGAACATGACACGCGCTGCTTTCAAGGCACTGAATATTCCTTTATTAACAACGGATGCAGATGCTTCTCCTACTGTCACTGCTGTTCAACCCGAGGATTTTGACGCTGAAGCATTCAGAAAAGTCATTAAGCAAGAGTTTGGACTCACAGTAGCAGGCGGACAACAGCATTTAAGCGGCAAAATATTTCGTGTTGGCCATATGGGCTATTGCTCACCAGCAGATGTTCTTCAGACAATTAGTATGATTGAAATTGGCTTACTCAAAGTCGGCAAAAAAATCACGTTAGGCACAGGCGTGGCAGCAGCACAACAAATCTATGTAAACGAAGGAGAATTGGTTTAAATGGCCTTTAACGTACTTATTAGCGATCCACTTAGCGAAGATGGTATTTTCCCTTTACGACAAGCAGAAGGTTTCAACATTGTCATTGATACAACAAATACACCTGAAGAACTTGCTGAAAAAATTAAAGACTTTGACGCATTAATCGTCCGTAGTCAAACACAAGTCACACGTGAAATCATTGAAAAAGCAACGAACTTAAAAATTATTGGACGCGCAGGTGTTGGCGTTGATAATATCGACCTAGATGCTGCAACAGAGAGAGGGATTATCGTCGTCAACGCTCCTGACGGCAATACTAACTCTGCTGCTGAACATACAATTGCTATGCTCATGTCACTCGCTCGTAAAATCCCACAAGCTTTTAATTCATTAAAAAATGGCGAATGGGATCGTAAATCATTCATTGGTGTGGAATTAAAAAATAAAACACTTGGCGTTATTGGTATGGGACGCATTGGTGCAGAAGTAGCAGCGAGAGCAAAAGGACAACGGATGAGCGTCATTGCCTACGATCCATTTTTGTCAGATGAAAAAGCGAAGAAAATGGGCATCACATTAGGGACAGTGGAAGAGGTACTAAAAGCAGCTGATTTCATAACAGTCCATACGCCTTTATTGAAAGAAACAAAGCATATGATTAATAAAGAAGCATTTGCGATCATGAAAGATGGTGTTCAAATTATTAACTGCGCGCGCGGTGGCATTATCGACGAGGATGCTTTGTATGATGCAATTGTATCGAAAAAAGTAGCAGGAGCTGCACTTGACGTCTTTGAAACAGAGCCATTCGTCGGTCACAAACTGCTAACTCTACCAGAAGTCATTGCGACACCACACTTAGGCGCAAGCACGATTGAAGCGCAAGAAAGCGTAGCAATTGATGTTAGTCGCGACGTCGTCAGCTACTTCAGCGGAGGTACGGTTCGTAACCCAGTGAATCTGCCATCTGTATCGAAAGAAGTACTTGCTAAAATCGAACCATTCTTTGATTTAGCGGAGAAACTCGGGATCTTCTTATCACGTTTATCTAATAAAGTGATTGAAGAAGTAAATATTTACTACTCTGGCGATCTTGCAGAGTCAGACGTTCGTCCATTAACACGCAACACGCTTAAAGGATTGCTAACACGCAATCTCGGCAACCATGTCAACGATGTCAATGCCAAGTTTTTGACAGAGCGTTTTGGTATAAAAGTGAATGAACACAAAACGTCTACGACAAAAGGCTTCTCTAATTTAGTGACCGTTGAAGTGACGACAGCAAGCGGAGTTCGTCGTGTCTCTGGAACACTACTCAACGGACTAGGTGCTCGTATCGTCAAAGTCGACGACAATCTAGTAGATATTAGCCCTGCGGGACACTTACTATTCATCAAACATAAAGACCAGCCCGGCGCAATCGGACGCGTTGGCACATTGCTCGCTATTGAAAATATCAACATCGCAACGATGCAAGTGGGCCGGTCAACAGTTGGTGGTAATGCCATTATGATGCTCACTGTCGACCATCATGTAGAAAAGCAAAACGTTGAGCGATTGAAAGAACTTGAAGATATTTATGATGTTATTGCGATTGATCTGTAAGAAGGATTGAACGAACAACCCCACTTCATCCCTGAGATTATTTCGGGTAGTGAAGTGGGGTTTTATTGGATTGAAGTCGGTAATTTGAAAAAAGGTTTGACCGGCGTACTTACAGTTCAATGATTTTTCGTGACAGTCCACCGCCGTACTTACAGTTCCACGATTTTCCATGACAGTTTGGCGAATTGCACTTACAGTTCGCCCCATTGCCATGACAGTCCACCGTCCCGCTTACAGTTTCACAATTTGCCGTGACAGTTTGGCGAATTGCACTTACAGTTCGCCCCATTGCCATGACAGTCCGTCTGTACTTTTACAGTTTTACTACTTACTCCTTCAGTTCCAAAACTTTCTCTTACAGTCCACCAACTTTTCATTCAAAAAAGAAGCCTCCTTACCGGACGGCTTCTTCCTTCGTTAACGTCTCCAAAATCGGGAACAACTTCTCCAAGTTATCAATCTCATAAGTTGGTGTACTACCCTCTGCCAACTCCATACCTTCGCGGTTAATCCAAACCGAACGCATGCCAACGCGTGATGCACCTAAAATATCCGTCATCAAATTATCACCCACCATCAACGCTTCATCTGCCGTAATGCCACAAGTTTCTAGCACATGATGGAAAATCGATACGTCTGGCTTTCCTTTTCCAAATGCACCCGAAATAATAATTTGGTCAAAATAAGGAGCGATTTCAGGCGTGATTTCAAGTTTCGTCTGCTGCAAACTCGGCGATCCATTCGTTAACAAAGCAAGTTTATATGACCCCTTTAACTTGTCCAGCACGCTAAAAGTTTCCTCATATAAGAAAGGATGCTTTTTCCGCTCTGCCGGGAATAATTCTGCCAACTCACTGCCCAACTCAATATCTTCTACCCCAAGCCGTTGCAAACCTTTCGTCCATGCTTCGCGGCGATACCCCGGCACAATCTCCTTCATCTTCTGAAAGGATTCCCCTGCATCATCGAACGTGCCCCAAAGCCCTTCGAATGGATTAATGCCAATCATCTGTGTGTGTGCATATGTTTCATATGTAGCGTAAAGCTCGCGTGCTTCCAATCGAACCGCTTCCTCAAGCTTCTTCGGTTCAATATCATGTACCTGTGCCGCCCGCTCACACGTCTTGCGAAAAGCAGTCGCCACACTTTTTTTATCCCATAATAATGTATCGTCTAAATCGAATATGAGCGTTGTTATCATACGTAATCCTCCCTTTTTTTCATATACAGTCTAGTATACATCATTTTCTGACTCTTTTGCTGGATAAAAAACACCGCCCCAAATACTTACTTGGAGCGGCATTTCATTTAAAATCCGTGACATCCGGAAAAAGCTTTATTAGGGAAGAATTGAACTGAATTCCTCCCTAATAAACCTCCCTACCCCAAAACCGTTGCTGGGCAATCGCCTTGACAAACTCCTGATCAAAATCAGGATTATCAGTTGCAAAAACAATCCCCGGTCCCGCTTTCGCATTCGACGCTTCAAAAAACGGCAAACCTGTTGTCGCAAAGCCAATCGGCTTATAATGCTTGAATGCTTCATCTATAAAGTACCCGATATCATAGTTAAACTTCGCTTGATTCGCTGCTGTTCCGCCAACAACGTACAAAGCATCAAACAACACCGGATCTGTCGTCAGAAACGTCTTATTGACCATTACTTTAATTCCATCTGCCCCTCGTACTGTCCCTAACTTTTCACCAACAATATCAACGGTGACTCCATAATCCCTAAACGTTCTCACGGCCGCCTTCACTTCCGAACCGTTGAAGCCATTACCAATTAATATACCAACCTTCAAGGTTTGCGGAACATGTATCGTATTGGCCTGACTTAGCGCTGGTGATGATGCTGTGACGGTTGATTGTTCACCAGTTGGTGGATTCACCCCAACACCCTCTGCAATGAGCGTTGCCATCTCCTTATCCACATGCGCAAACATATCAACGACCTGCTGTTTCACACTCCTACTGTTCACATGACCGACCTCGAAGATGAACGCATCAATGATATGCTGCTTCTCCCAAAGCGACATACTATTCCAGAAAAGCCTAGCCTGCGAAAAGAAATCCTTGAACGAATCACTACGCGCCTGAATGACACGCCCCTCTACTTTTTCCGCATAATGAACGAAACCGCCTTCTTGTGCAGTTGATGTTGACGGTGTGTTATCCGCCAGTGAATTTTTATGATAGCTGACCTGCCCCACGTTAATCGTCTGGCGACTGTAGCCATTGCGTTGATTGTTATGGAATGGACAAACAGGACGATTGATGGGGATTTCGGCGAAATTCGGACCTCCCAGTCGAATTAATTGCGTATCCAAATACGAAAACAGCCTTCCTTGCAACAGCGGATCATTCGTAAAATCAATGCCAGGAACTACATTCCCCGGATGAAAAGCCACTTGCTCCGTTTCTGCAAACACATTATCTACATTGCGATTCAGCGTCATCTTACCAAATATCTGAACCGGAACAATCTCTTCTGGCCATAGTTTCGTTGCATCCAAAATATCAAAATCAAACATAAATTCGTCTTCTTCATTAATCATCTGGACGCCTAGCTCATACTCGGCAAAATTACCGTGTTCAATGGATTCCCATAAATCCCGTCTTTGGTAGTCAGGATCTTTACCAGATATTTTTTGTGCTTCATCCCATACAAGTGAATGGACACCTAGCAACGGCTTCCAATGAAACTTCACAAATCTGGATATGCCCTGCGCATTGACGAAACGAAATGTATGCACGCCGAATCCTTCCATCATACGAAAATTTTTAGCGATTGCCCGGTCTGACATTTGCCACATGACCATATTGGCTGACTCCTGATTATTCGCCACGAAATCCCAAAACGTATCATGCGCGGAGGAGGCTTGTGGTATTTCATTATGTGGTTCTGGCTTGATTGCATGAATGAGATCGGGAAACTTCACCCCGTCCTGAATAAAAAACACCGGGATATTATTCCCCACAAGATCATAATTCCCTTGTTCCGTATAAAACTTCACCGCAAATCCTTTAACATCTCGCACAGTGTCTGCCGAACCCGAGCTTCCTACAACATTCGAAAATCGAGTAAATACGGGCGTAATCGTTCCAGGTTCCTGTAAAAATCCTGCTGTTGTAAATTCCTTCATCGATTTATACAGTTCAAATTCCCCATGTGCCGCATAGCCTCTAGCATGGACGACGCGCTCTGGAATCCGTTCATGATCAAAATGCGTTACTTTTTCACGGAAATGAAAATCCTCCATCAACGTCGGACCGCGTACCCCTGCTTTTAACGACTCCTCATCATTCGAAACTTTCATCGCCTGATTGGTCGTCATTTTCTTGCCAAAGTTATTTACACGATATTGCTCCAACTGCTGATTCTTACTATTTCCAGCATCAATCTGCCTGTCATTTCTCGGTGATTTGTCCACGCAATCCCCTTCCATTTAGCCTATCTATCAACACATCCTTACTATATGCCATTCATCCAACGACTGGCACAACAAAAGGGTAGCCCCCAATGGGCTACCCTTTTCATTCAATAACTATTGTGCTTTAGCTGGTTCAGTAACTTCAACAACCCAACCAAATGGATCTGCTATTTTGCCGTACTGAATGCCCGTTAACTCATTATATAATTTTTCCGATAAACTACCGATATCGCCGTTATTAACGACCAATTTCTCATCACGCCAATTCAGTTCGCCAATTGGAGAAACAACCGCTGCTGTCCCTGTTCCGAAAGCTTCCTCTAACGTACCCAATCGATGCGCCTCATAAATCTCCTCAACCGAAATTTTACGTTCGACCACTGGGATATCCCAATATTTTAATAATTGGATAATGGACTTCCGTGTAATACCTTCTAAAATACTACCATTTAAAACGGGTGTAATGACTTCGCCATTAATCTTAAAGAAGACGTTCATACTCCCGACTTCTTCAATATACTTTCGTTCCACACCGTCCAACCATAGCACTTGTGAATAGCCTTTACGATCAGCGATTTCTTGAGCACGTAAACCAGCAGCATAGTTACCAGCTGTTTTTGCCATCCCTGTTCCGCCTGCAACCGCCCGTACATATTCATCCTCAACCAAAATTTTAACCGGGTGGATTCCTTCCTTATAATATGATCCAACTGGGGATAATATAATGATGAATTGATATTTTTTCGCAGGTGCAACACCCAAATACGGTTCAGTTGCCATCATAAATGGTCGTATGTATAAAGATGTACCTTCAGCTGTCGGAATCCATTCTTTATCGACAATCAACAGTTCTTCTAATGCTTCGATGGCACTTTGTTCAGTAAATTGAGGCATACATAAGCGATTACATGACTGATTCATACGACGCATATTTTCCTCAGGACGGAACAGTAGCACTTTACCATCCTCACCAATATAAGCTTTCATCCCTTCAAAAACAGATTGGCCGTAGTGAAAAACGGTAGCTGCTGGATTTAATGTAATGGGTGCATAGGGAACAATTCGATGTCCACCCCAGCCTTGCCCTTCCGTATAGTCCGCAATAAACATATGATCTGTAAATACTCTTCCAAATTCCAATTGATCGGATAACGGCTTTTGTTTTTTTGTTTCAGTTAGTGTAATGTCAATTTTGTGTTTACCCATGATGTTGCATCTCCCTTTTCCTATTTTCATTCCGATCAATTGGTACTTAAAAAGGAATATCAAGATAAGCACAATTAGACGGCTTAAATGATATTCCTCCCTAATTGCGCTTTGCGGAATTCATTTTCTAATAATATAGATTATATCAACATATCGAACAATATGCTATCCTATCCTAAAAAAATTTTCAAAATAAAGGAGAATTTCATATGCAACAGCACTATTTTATCGGGATTAATATTCCACCAACTTTCAAAGATACTGTGGAAATGTTTAAACAGAAATACCAACTGGAGACCGCTTATAAAGTCATTCCCCATGTGGAAGATTTACATGTAACTTTGCTCTATGTAGGGACGGTACCAGACGAACAGTTGCCACTAGTCAAAACGGCGCTTTTAGAAATCGCTGCTTGTCATTCGACATTTCCCATGCATGTAGACGGCCTGTCCTATTTCGGTGCTTCTTCCGGGCCACGCGTCGTTTATTTATCAGTTGAAGAGTCTGTGGCTTTATCTTCATTACAAAGAGAGATTGAACACATCGTTGCCAAACAGCTGGATCGACCCATTTCAGAACGCTTCACTCCCCATGTGACCATAGCCAAAAAACGGAAGACGACAGATGACCTTGTCATTCAAAAGGAGAAGGTCCAGCCGATTGAAGTGAGGGTCCTGTCATTTTCGCTTTTTGTAATACATCCGGATAAATCTCCGAAGTATCAAGCGATTGAGACGTTTGAACTTAGCTAAATTAAAGTCATTCTATTAAATTTGCTACTGCCCTAAAGTTCTATCCGACATAAAGCAATGCAGCGAGCAAAAAATAATACCATACTCATACGTCTCCTTCAGTGCAATTGTACTACCTCGATGATTATCTGCTGGATACGGTTATGGGTATATTTTTTTCCAATGACCATCAACAACAATAAAGCATAAATTAATAGGGACATTAGTTTAGTGAGGAGTGGAATCTAATGAAAAATCGGAGAACTAATCACGTGGAATTTAAAGGGGTACGTAAAATTCAACAAACTATATCTATTTCTACAGCACCTCAAAAACTATATAAATCTGCATCTAAAAATAGTAAAAATAATAAACGTGTCGATAATAATAATAATGAATCCAAACAGATGAAGATTGCTCGATCGGTTCAGAAAGTCCAATCCAATAAGATGCATCTTGATTGTGATTCACAAAACGAATGCGAAGCGGAAAAAATAATAGATTCCAACTATATTGAAGGAGATGAGCCCTCCCAGTCTGGGACAATTTATTGTAAGACTATAAAAAGCCCATTTTCTACCTCGGTAGAAATCGATAACTTTTTACATGTACCCATATTTGGTGAGGTCAATCAAAATACATTTGAGTTTTTAGATCCATCTAATACACTGTGTTTCCCATTAGATACAAAGTTCATAAGTACATCCACCTATTACCCAGAATCCCCCTCTTGCCAGTTAGTAAGTTCTACAATTCATGAAGTCGTCTACTTAACCAATATTCCCCATATGCATGAACCGAAAAAATATAATATTTCCAAGTCTACAGTTGTTCCTCTACACCCTTCATCTACAATAGAAAAATCCACCCATGCAAGTACTGATAATTCCATAAAGATTAGGATTCCAGTTGTAGTAGGAGAATACAACATTGAAATATGTATCGAAGAAGAGATTTTGTTTAAAGAAAAGGTAATAGGGATTAAAAAAATCTCTAAAAATATCGTCCTGGCAAATTGTCATTTCACACCTACCCAATTATCCAAACCTTTAGGAGATGGGACTTGTACCGCATCGAATGGCATGCTATCAATAGAAGGTTTTATCTTACAAAGTATCGAGTATAACGCAATGCCTAGAACAAACACCAGCTCCAATGAAGAAACAGAATTGATGATGTTACATGAAAAAATCTCACTGGAATTAGCGATTCAATTATTACAAACACAAAGTATACACGTGAATTATCCGACCTAGTTTACCACTAACAAATTATTTTTCAATCAACGTACTCCATTATTACTTGGACAAATTATTAGTTTGCAGTCGTTTTGCCCTTGCCAGGAAGTAAATCTCACATATTGTACTAGTGTAAGCTTACAAAACAAATCTAGGAGATGATTTTTTATGAGAAATAATTGTGAACCAAACCCTATTCCCCCTGTCTGTCCAGTATCAGCCCAGCAACAAATCCCTTTATTCGATGAAGATATTGTACCTGTAACAAGTCCCGCTACACCAATTCTAAAAGTACCGGTTGTATTAGCGGAGCGAAAACTTCAAATTGTAGTTGAGTCAGACATTTCACTAACTCCAGCTGCAACAGAGATCAAACGAGTAACAAAAAATGCGTTTCTACAACAAGTTAAACTTGTACCTGTTCGATTTGCTCGTATCGGCACGACCGATTTCTTCGAAGTAACAAGAGCCAAATTATTTGTATCAGGTTTTATTCGTAAAGACATTGAATATTCTTCTAGCGCTTGTAATGGGACACTGTATGATCGAATTGCCGATGTACCGTTTTCAGGATTTGCAGAATTGACAGCTGATGATTTCTTAATTAGTCCGATTATCGGAATTTCCAATAGTAGCAAAGCCCATTTTCTAAATGACTGCAACGATCTAAATCCTCGTTTAGATAAGTATTTCTACCAAAATCTTGTAAAATATAATGAACAACCATATGGTGAGCTACTGGGTGCAAACTTCTTTGAACTTGACTTCTCACCGATAAAGGTTGAACCAGAAGGAACATTTAGCACATTAAGAGAAAAAATTGTGATGGATCTTTATTTGAAAGTATTACAAGTTCAACAACATCAGGTTACTTCCGTCAGATACATTCCTACATTTGATGAAGGCACCCTGGGTTAAGTGGTCTATAGCTATTTTTCCCCTACCGGAAGATTCATAACAGTATGTTAGACACAATTCCGTCATAAACCTATATTTAAAATACGTATTTCCACTCTAATTAATAGCTTCCCTAATTGTCAAAATGTTAAACTATTAGTAACAAATCCTCTACTAAAGGAGCGAGTTCCCATGACGAATATGTCAAAAGAAATGGCAACAGAAGCGATTTTACTAGCAAAAAGGGATAAAGGATTAACATTCGATACAATTGCCGAAGCGGTTGGACGCCATCCAGTTTGGACGGCCTCCGCGATTATGGGACAGGCAACGATGAGTGCTGAAGAAGCCGACAAGCTAGTCAACTTACTAGAATTAGATGCATCCATTTCAACTTCACTGCAACAAATTCCGTTAAAAGGTTCTTTGGATGAAAGTGTTCCAGTCGATCCGTTGCTCTACCGTTTCCACGAGATTTTACAAGTATACGGTACAACTATTAAAGGCGTGATTCATGAAAAGTTTGGCGATGGCATTATGAGCGCTATTGACTTTACGATGGATATCGATAAAAAAGAAGATCCTGCTGGCGATCGGGTTGTCGTCACATTAGACGGTAAATTTTTGCCTTATAAAAAGTGGTGATTGCTGCTTGCCCATAGGCACCACTATCTTAAAACGCCATTGCTTCCCAATTGATTTTGAGAAGCAATGGCGTTTATTCTACAGCACTTTATTAAAAAATTGGTTAAGACTTAAAGATTCGCAACCATCCTTTACTTTTAAACAACAACCCCATCACTACACCTATCATAAGCATCACACCAAGGACAATTGCATAACCATAGCGCCAATGCAATTCTGGCATATAATCAAAATTCATCCCATAGACGCCCACTATAAATGTGAGCGGGATAAAGATGGACGAAATGATTGTCAATGTCATCATAATACTGTTCATTCGATTCGAATTGATGGATAGTTGGCTATCCCTTATATCAGCTGTTAGTTCCCGATTCGATTCAATGATTTCTCCTAACCGTAATAAGTGGTCATAAATATCTGTAAAGTATGCATGTTCATGAGAAGTTAGCTGTAATCGCTCCGAATAAAGCATTCGATATAACAGCTCTCGCATAGGGAAAATTGTACGTCGTAAACGCAGCAAGTCACTGCGAACCTCAAAGACATAATCCATCGACAAATGGACGGTCGTTGGCGACAGCTGATCTTCGATTTCATTCAAATGGTCTTCAATTTTATAAAGAATGGGAAAATAGTGATCGACGACCTGATCAATGATTTGATAGGCAGTAAATACATGATCCCGATCCCACTTTTTCGTATTGTGCAAGATCTTTTCGCGTACTTGCTTCAATTCCTGAATATCCTCATAATGAAACGTCACAACAAAGTTTTTGCCAAGAAACAAATTCAACTCTTCAGCTGCTAAATCGTCATGACATAGAGAATGCAGGACAAAAAAAGCATAATCATCATAGTAATCCAGCTTCGGTCGTTGTAATTGATGCAGGCAGTCTTCGATAGCAAGCGGATGAAAATGGAAAACCGAATGCAACATTATTTCTTCATTTGCATCTGGCTGATCAAAATCCACCCAGTACCACTGCCATGAACGGGTCGTTAGTTCAGCCAATGGAAAGTCAAAAATTAGTTCTTCTTTATCTGTCAATCCCATCGTCCGAATCATTATTTAACCTTCTTTCTTTTCCACTCTTGTCGGGAAACCTCGAATCCTACTTATACAATTCAATATCTTTATGTATAGCATAAATTAGCAAGTCATCTTCTCTTCTTGCAATAGTTCTTCTCGAATGTACAGGATGCCATACGTGGCGAAAGTTTTTTTTCACATCAATAATCTATCACTTGGAATCATCTCCCACATTCATCACATAATTATCAGCTTATCGGAAATACTAATAATTGATTGAATTTCAACGATTAGTAAGGATGTGAGGATAGATGGATTTTTTTATAGACAAGAAACGCTGACAGCTATCCAATGGATTTCGCGAGCAATCATTTCGTTTTTATTCCTCGTCATTGCAACCAAAATGATGGGAGCACGTTCGATTTCGCAGTTACGACTCATCGATTTCACCATTGCTTTAATACTCGGCAATATTCTCGCGCAACCATTATCTGACGAGCGATTAGGAATGAAAGGCTCCTTAATCACTACGACGACACTGATTATTTTATATATTGCTTTCGTTTTTTCTAGTTTAAAATGGAACACATTCAGAAATTGGTTTGATCATTCCCCTTATCCGTTAATCATAAATGGGAAAATTATTTATGGGAATTTAGCAAAGGCAAGGATCACCATCGATCATGTGTTATCAGAACTACGCAAAGAGAAAATCGAGGCCGTTCATCAGGTTGCTCTTGCACAATGGGAACCCGATGGCACCATCTCATTTTTCCTATCGCCTCAACTCCAAGCATTGACCCCGGAGGATATGCAATTGGTCAAAAAACCATTTTCATTTCCAACAACAATTATTAAAGAAGGCAAAATTGACTACAATGCATTACAACAGTCGGGCAAAGACCCTGCATGGTTGGAAAACCAATTTTTAATTTTCAACGTGGATGCACGGGATATTTTACTCGCCACACTCGATAGCAATGATGATATGAAGATTTACTTATATCACTAATCAAGTGCATTGGTCTGTACTATGACGTAAAAAAGCCATTCCACCCCAGATAGAATGGCTTTTGTTAATTACATTACTTTAGTTGTCACTTTCAGCAACCATTTTTACGCGTTGTACAAATTCAACCACGACTTTATCAGTGCCAAACAGTAAAAATAATTTCACAAACCATTTTAATGGGCGATTTGTCGTTGTATACGTAAACGCTGTTCTGAACTCGTCGATTTTGACCAATTGATAGCTCGCTGTAATATCAAACATATTGGCCAGTGTAAAACCAACCTTCATCTTTTTCACATCTAACGAATTACCATATTCCAACGTTTCTACCTCGTATTTCATCACACGTTTACCTTCTTTATATTCTTGCAAATATATACTGCCAACCACTTCATCTGTTATTGATATCGGTTTATTTCCAACGACTTGCGGCATAATTTTTTGCATATTTTCTAAAGACCCGTCAAACAACTGCCATACCTTCTCAATCGGTGCATTAATTTCAACTTCGCTCGTCCATTTTTTCATCCCAGCAACCACCCTGCATTATTTATATCCTTTAATAGTACCATACCCATACTTACACACCATCTATCGTCTTGTTTGTCCTTATATCTCCAGATAAACAACAAAAGCCATCCCATCTCAAATCACTTTGAAATAGTATGGCTTTTGCAATTCACAGTACCTTGCTCAAAAATGCTTTCGTCCGCTCATTTTTCGGTGCATTAAACACTTGGTCGGGCGTTCCTTCTTCTACTAAATAACCACCGTCCATGAATAACACGCGGTCACCCATCTCTTTGGCAAAGCCCATTTCATGCGTGACAACAACCATCGTCATACCTTCATGCGCCAGCTGCTTCATCACATCTAACACTTCATTAACCATCTCTGGATCAAGTGCTGATGTTGGCTCATCGAACAGCATAATCTTTGGCTGCATCGCCAATGCCCTGGCAATCGCAACTCGCTGCATTTGACCACCCGATAATTGCTCAGGATAGGCATTTGCTTTATCCGCAAGCCCTACTTTCTCCAGTAACTGATGCGCCAAATTCTCCGCATCCGCCGCAGCCATTTTCCGTATTTTTTTCGGGGCAATCGTAATATTATCTATGACGCGCATATGTGGAAATAGGTTAAACTGCTGAAACACCATCCCCACTTCTTTGCGAATCTCATTAATATCTGTTTTGGGATCATTGACCTTCACGCCGTCAATAAAAACTTCCCCAGCCGTAATCTCTTCCAACAGATTAATGCAGCGTAAAAAAGTACTTTTCCCTGAACCACTTGGCCCAATAACACAAATAATTTCCTTTTCCTTCACTTCATAATCAATGCCCTTTAAGACTTCCAACTTGCCAAATGATTTCACTAACCCTTGGACCTTGATCATCTATTCACCTTCCTACTTTAAGAACGCCGCAACGAGAAGAAAAGGAGGCTTCTTCGTTGCATCGGAATATAACTATTACTGAATCGTCTTTCCACATACGAAATAACTTTTCCTAGTATAAATGTTAGACATAAATAAAGAATTGCTACCATAATATACGGCTCCCAAAATCGCAGCGTAGCTCCAGCAACAACTTTACCTGCAAACAATATATCATTTGCAGCGATGACCATCAATAATGATGAGTCTTTTAACAAGGCAATCAGTTCATTGCCCAGTGGTGGAACCATTCGTCGAAAAGCTTGTGGCAAAATAATATTTTTCATCGCAATCACTGTTGTCATCCCAAGTGATCTCGCAGCTTCCATTTGGCCTTTTTCAATCGACTGAATACCGGCACGAATAATTTCCGCATTATAAGCAGCACTATTTAGACTAAGCGCAATAACACCAGATGTAAAATACCCTAAGGAATGGCCGAAAATCCCCGGAATCAACGCTGTATGAATTAATAAGATTTGCACTAACAGCGGCGTCCCACGGAAGAAGTCTACATAGTATTTACAAGGGTAGTAAATCCACTTTCTCTTCGACAGCTTCCCCATACCGACGAATAACCCTAAGATAAGCCCTAATAGGTAACTAATTAGTGTGAGTGATACTGTAATACCAATCCCGCGAATAAATAATTCACGATAGTTCCAAATTATCCCCCACATATCCCAGCGTATATCTAAGAAATCCAAATCGACCACTCCCCTATCACAGCTTGATGTAGAGAGTTCTTTACTCTATATCAAAGCCAGTGATTTCTTTCAATTTCCCATTATCTTTTATGATTTGAATTCCTTTATTTAATAAGTCGACAACTTCTTTATTCCCTTTTTTGACCATTAGGCCATAAAACTCTTTTTCAAAACTTGCATCTTCAATTGTTTTCAATTGTACTTTCGGATTATTAGCTTTGTAGTCGATAATTACGGCATTATCCCCTACAGCAGCATCCGCATTACCGTTAATCATTTCACTAATCGCCAATGGCATCGTTTCTGCTGCCACAATTTTAGAGCTTGTATCCCCCAATAAGCCCTTTGTGACGATATGGCCTGTTGTATTAATTTGAACAGCTACACGCTTATCCTTTAAATCCGCAAAATTCTCAATTGAAGAATCTTCTGGCACAAGAATAAGTTGATTCGCACTAAAATAAGGATTTGTAAAGTCATATGTTTTCTTTCGATCTTCCGTAATCGTAATAGAAGAAACCGCAAAATCCACTTCACTATTGTCTACTGCTGGAAATAATGGTTCCCATCCTATGTTTTTAAACTCCACTTCAAAGCCTGCCGCCTCTGCAATCGCTTTCACAATATCAATGTCAATCCCGACAATATTACCTTTTTCATCCATCGATTCCATAGGCGCATACGTTGCGTCAGTGCCGACTACTAGTTTACGAGCTCCTTCATTTTTGCCTTCCCCTACATCCGTTGACGAACCTGAATTCTTTGTCCCACATCCAAATAAGATAACACTTAAACTGACGAAAAGAACTCCGAGTAACAAAAAACGACCTGTTTTCTTCACAATAATTCCCCCTCGCATAGTGTTCTTACAATTACACCACTGACTAATCCTAATTATCCGAATATTTAAGATAGTTATTTTTATTATATACGAGCAGAACAACCTATTCAATAGAAAGTTAACTTGATTCAACACAAGCTCATCGCAAAAAAACTGATCGCCCAAGACAATCAGCTTCTTCCTATTCGCTATACTTCCTGCGCAGGTTTATCCGTAAAACGGAAATAGAATAAGTAAATAATCATACAAAAGGCTGTCGTTAAAAATCCCCAGCCAAGTGCAATTTGTTCAATGAGTAAATAATTATTACATAATTGAATAGGCGCCATAATATACAACATCCCCATGCCTAAAAAAATCACAGTAAAGCTAATAAAAAAGATCTTTTTTAGCAGCAAACTAATTTTTTTCCAACTATCTCGTAATGGGATACCCGCCAAAAACGGCAGACTGATAAACTTAAATAACTCGACATGCTGCACAGTCAATGCCTCATCCATTGTTCTGGGCATCATCCAATACAGCCAAATGATTGAAAATAATAGGATACCTGGCACGCCATTACCATTCCATTTATCAAAAAAGCGCGGGAATTTTTGTTGCAAAAACTTGGCCATTAGAAATCCCGTCACTACTAACAAAGGCATTTGCATATGCATATGAATAATCATGATGGACTCCAAGACATTTGCGACAGGCGGAAGAACTAAGAAAATATAGAGTACGAATCCATATATAAATTGTTTCATACCTATACACCCGCTTCTTCATCGAGAATACTAATAACAGTATTAGCCGCTTCATCAATCTTCTTATAATCCAAAACCTCCACTAAAGTACCTTGTCTATCTACTAAGTAAAACGCTGAATTATGTGCAAAATTTCCATACTCGTCAGGAATAACGATGACACCAAACTCATCCAATAGGAATTCTAGCTCCTCCTGATTTTCTATTCTTGCCATCCTCCATAGTTCCCCATCACCGTTTGTAAACATATTTTTGTAATCGTCCAATCTTTCCGGATCATCCCGTTCTGGATCGAAACTAATACTCAAAAATTGAATGTCTTTTCCCATATACTCCTTTGGGATTAAATCATAGACCTGATCCATATTCATCTCCAAATCAATACAAACCGTCGTACACATGGAATAGATAAATGTAATGAAAACATATTTCCCCTCAAACTCATCAATCGAATACTTGCGTTTTTGACTATCCTCAAACGTCACTTTAGGAAATTGCGGCTTTTCCTCTACCAACTTATTCACCCTTGCCGTTTCCGCAGTAAATGCACTGAACTGATCGGTCCCTACATAAAATAGCACAAAGCCAAAGAGTAGAACGATAATTGTTGCTAATAAATTATGTCGTTTGTTCTTCACAAGTCATCACTTCCTCATGATTTTATAGACAGAAAGAGATAGCCTTTACTATAGGCTATCTCTCCGTTTAGTTCGTTACCACGTTTTAATTGGCGGCGAACCTGGTGGTGCATTTACAATTAAGTCCACTAACGGAACGACATAACCCATTGATACGACTAATAGCATGATGATAATCCATAATCCCCAACGATCTGTCCAAAGTGGTGTTTTTGTTTCGTTTTCCTCTGGGTCAGCAATAGGGAATTCTGTTACGCCTTTTGGTGCCAGGAACATCATATGGAAAACTGCGTACACTTGGATGACAACACCGACGATTAATAGTGTTCCACCGATAGCAAGTAAGAACATGTATGGGTCCCAACCTAGTGCTGTCGCATTGTCTCCATACGTTGTGTAAGAAGTTCGACGTGGTGAGCCTAGTAAGCCAACCCAGTGCATGGAACCTGACATGAACAACATACCCACTGTCCAAATGATCGTCTGGATAACCCCTACTTTGTTCATCTTCGGTGTTAACACACGTTTGGATAAGTAAGGAACTAACCAATAACTAATTCCGAAGAATGTTAGAATGACCGATGTTCCAACTGTTAAGTGGAAGTGTCCAACTACCCATAATGTATTGTGAACAACTTGGTTCAATTGGTTCGTTGTTTGAGCGATACCACCCGCTCCTGCTGGAATGAAAGCAATCATCGCAATCATCGGTGCGAGGAAGCGAACATCGCCCCATGGTAATTTTTTATACCAACCGAGTAGCCCTTTGCCACCTTTTCTTCTACCTGTGCGTTCAAACA
Source organism: Sporosarcina sp. YIM B06819 (assembly GCF_033485175.1). Classification (NCBI taxonomy): domain Bacteria; kingdom Bacillati; phylum Bacillota; class Bacilli; order Caryophanales; family Caryophanaceae; genus Sporosarcina; species Sporosarcina sp. YIM B06819. Next base: position 39,158 of record NZ_JAWLIQ010000012.1, read on the forward strand.
CTGAAAACATCGCGAACGCTGTCATAAGAGATGGTAAACCGATTGATAAACTCATAAAGACGTGTAAGAATTTCAATGTTTCTGCCATTCCCGGGTCAACAATTTGGTGGTGAAATCCACCAGGGATGTTTGTAATCACCAGCATAATGACGACGATACGTGTTAACGTATCACTAAAGCGTCTACCACCAATTACTTTCGGCACTATGACATACCAAGCAGATACAGCTGTCATATACCAAATGTTTACTAGCGTATGACCGAAAGCCCAAAACAGTGTACGGCTGACCATGACGTTAATTGTTTCCAGGAAGCCAGCTGACCAGAAAATCAGCATGACGACTTCAATTGTGACACCGATACTTCCGAAGAATAATAGTACGAATACACCTGTTGCGAAGAATGCCAGAATTGGAATACTTTGTCCTGGATTGTTCTTTCGCCAAGTCGCTACGTTGATAAATGCTCCAAATGCACAAACCCAGACACCCAATACAATGAACGCTAGCCCAATATAGAAGAATGGTGAAGCAGCCATTGGCGGATAGAAAGTATAGAGCACTGTTGCTTTATTTAGCAGAATCGGTATAACTGCAATGACAAATCCCACGATTTTCATCCAGAAGCCAATCCAACCCATTGTTCTCACTTTTGGAAGAAGTCCCCCCATCGTATGGGACAGCCCTGCATAAAAGTAACCAATTGTAAAGAACGCTGTTAGTACTAGAACAAGTAGCACACCGTGTGCTGTCAGCACTTGGTAATAAGTAAACCATGATGGTAATTGGATAACCCCTCCGCGTTCGAGGCCTTGTAACAATCCCAAAAATCCACCTATTAGTAATGCTAAAAACGCTACAACCATATATGATTTCGATAACTTTGCATCCTGAGCATTAACGCCCAATATCTTATTCGTTTTTTGTTTTAGTAATTGTGCAGTTGCCATTTTCCTTCCCTCCTTTATTTCACCGTAATTGTTGTACTCATCATCTGGTGACCGATTCCGCAATACTCATTACATAACACTAAATATTCGCCAGGCTTATCAAATTTTTGTGTGATTTTTTGAACATATCCTGGCATAACCATTGCATTCAAGTTGGTGCCCACTACTTGGAACCCGTGAACAACATCTTTTGAAGTCATTGTGAAGGTTACATTTGCACCCGCAGGTACTTCGATATTACTTGGTGTAAAGCCGAATGTTTGTAGCGTCATGATTACTTCATATTCATTGTTGCCTCGATCGAAAACACCAGGGTTATCGAATGGCGCTGTTTGGTCAACTTTTTGTGGATCTAGCGTTTCTTTATGGCTGGGTGGCCCCATGCCTAGTGCGAATGTTTGATATCCCGTGATTAACATGAAGATAACCAACATGCCGCCACTTATGATGAGCCATAATTCTTCATAACGGTGCATTTTCATGTCTTTTCCCTCCCTATACTCTTCCCATGTATAATACGAATAGCAAAACCCACATAGCGAGAATAACCGCACCTACAACACCAACGGAAAATACTGTACCTTTTAGTGAATGTTCTTGTTCATGCTTTTCCTTTTCTTCGATGTTCACTTTTTGAGCTCCCATCCAACTTCACCTCCTGTGTTTTTCCTTATCTCCACTCTAGTTGATAACGCTTCTCACTTTTGTGATTAAAATCACACCCCTCTTGGGAACCCTCAAGAGATACATGATTTCAGTGGCTAGGGACGAAGTACAAAACCATTACAAACTGCATAGGTATCGCATTTTTCATGTGAAATATAAGCGAATAACTAGGCGTTTTGAAATAGTGACAACTTATCGAACACCGTCATTTTATCTGTCTAATCCCTTATCTTCATTCTCAATTAGAAAAAGCTATCTCCACTTCGGCCTTTGCGGACCAAGTGAAGATAGCTTCTAAACATTACAGCGACAATTCTTCTTGTATTCTGTCAGGATAAATAAAGTAGCTTCCTTCGACTAACTTAATCGCTTCTTCTTTTCTCAAATGAGAAATCATGCGATTGACGGACTCACGTGTCGTCCCAATCATATTGGCTAAATCAGAATTCGTAAATTTTGTGTTTAGTTTAATCCAGCCATCTGCTTGCTTTTCTCGATGTGTCTCGCTAAGTCGCAAAAGGAGTAACAGAATTCTTTCGTTCGTACTGCGTAGCGCCATTTCCTCCAGTCGTTGCTGAACATCTACAATCTGATCGCCCAACACACTAAATAACTTGATCGCCAAATGGGGATTCTCCATGAGCACTTCTTCAAAATCATGAATCGAAATGAAATACAGTTCTGCATCCTCGATCACTTGTGCATGGGCAGGATAATTCCCTTTGCGGAAAAATCCGACATGCGGAAACATATCTCCCGGCTGTTTTACACAAACAATCTGTTCTTTGCCAGCCATGTCATTGCGAAATACCTTTACTTTGCCGGTAGCAACAAAATAGACGTGCGTGATTGGATTATCATGCATGAATACCATGCTTTTATCAGCACATTTCTTCTTTTTTATGATCTTAAGGAAGGGATTAATTTCTTTATCGCATAAATCTTTAAAAATCCGAAACTGTCTGATGGTCTCTTTTAGCTGTTCCAAAGAAACACGCTCCTTAGAAATACTTAATATGTATTATATATATATCTTATCATATAGTACGTACATTTATGCGATTATATCTTTCTAAAATGTAAAATTCGGTAGGCGATTTCTGATAGTGGTTGACATGAAATATTCAGCAGCCGAATTTTTGTGAGTCAAAGGTCCTGAAATGACAATAACTCTGTTGAATTGATCGATAACTGCTGGCAAATGATTGATAATGGCTTGGAATTGATCGATAACTTGCTGCAAATGATCGATAACTCCTTTGAATTGATCGATATTCTAAACGAGCTAAAATAATATTCAATTATCAGACTCTTGCGGTAAAATAATGATAAGAAATTTTATGGAGGCGATGTTAATTGATTATGAAGGAAAAAACAAGTTCTTTAAAGGCGGTCGGACTGGAAGCACTGCTGCAAAGGTTACCGGAGAATCACCCACGTTATGCGGATATAAAAAACGAGCTGAGAAAAAACCGAGCAGGTGACAACGGCGAAAGAATACTTGCGAATGTTTTTCAGAAGTACCAGTTCCCATTTGAACATTACATCTTCCATGATTTGAATCTACAATCAACCGGCAAGTTCCAAATAGATACGCTTTTTCTTTTTAAACAAGGTGCGGCTATCTTGGAAATGAAAAATATTGCCGGCCGAATTAATTTCCCCGAAGAGTATAATCAAATTACACGAACCCTTGAAAATGGACAAGTTGACTATTTTGAATGTCCATCGGTCCAGCTAGAGCGCAATAAAATGATGTTAGAAGATTGGTTTCATGCGCATCACGTGGCTATTCCCATTTATCAAACAGTGGTTTTCCCCAGGCCACAGCAGCAATTTGAAAACCTTCGAAAGGATCTGACTCTCCTTTTCCCCCTCGAGATCCCTACTTATCTTCGAAGACTCAGTTCACTTCACTCAACTATCGATTTTCTTCAACTACAAGACATTGCACAAAAACTGATGGCTGCTCATCGTGAGTACGATCCATTTCCACTTACAAATAAGTACGGGATTCATCCGTCTGAATTGCTTACGGGCGTTCGTTGTAGTCAATGCGGCTCATATGGCATGCAGTCTATCTACAATGGATGGGGTTGTCAACAATGCGGCTATGTTGATCCTCATGCTCATATTCAAGCTTTGGCAGAATACTTCATGTTGATAGATTACCGTATTTCAAATAAAGAATGTCGGCGTTTTCTACGACTAGATTGCCACCAAAAAGCTAAACGGATTTTAGGACAACTAGGGATTCCTTGCATAGGAGAAAAAAGGGGAAGATTCTATGTGGCGGATCAAAAAGTGATTAGAGAGCTTCACCAACTTGGTAAGTCAAAGGTCCCAAAATGACAATAACTCTGCTGAATTGATCGATAACTGTTGGCAAATGATCGATAATAGCTTCGAATTGATCGATAACTTGCTGCAAATGATTGATAATAGCTTCGAATTGATCGATAACTCTCCGGCGTGGCAATATTGTTGGTAATTTCAATAAAACCGCTACAGTCATGTTTGACTGTAGCGGTTGTTATAGCTCCAACAACTCCCGGATATCATCGTCGGTAAGCAATGTACTGGCAACAGCTTTCGGATCAATAATTTCTTCGATTAAATCTCTTTTCTTATCCTGCAATTCATTCATTTTATCTTCAATCGTTCCACGGGCAACGAGTTTGATGACATGGACAACCTGCTTTTGCCCGATGCGATGGGCGCGATCCGCGGCTTGTTCCTCCACTGCTGGATTCCACCAAAGATCGTACAGGATGACCGTGTCAGCCCCTGTCAAATTAAGCCCAGCGCCACCCGCTTTCAATGAAATCAAAAACAAATCTCGCTCTCCCGCATTGAACCGATTGCATATTTCCAGCCGGTCCTCTGCAGGTGTTTGACCATCCAAATAGAAGAAAGGGGATCCGTTCATCGCTAACTGCTTGCCAATAATTCCAAGCATCTTTGTGAATTGCGAAAAGATCAATACTCTTCTGCCCGCAAGCTTCGATTCTTCCAATAGCTGTTTCAACTGCTCAAACTTTGCCGAACTGCCTTGATAGCCGTCCACGAACAATGCGGGGTGGCAACAAATTTGCCGTAATCGGGTCAGTCCAGCAAGGATTTTAATTTTATTCTTTGCGATTGTGTTCTTATCCAAATGCTTTAACGTATCGTGACGTAGCTTTGCCAAATAAGCGGCGTAGAGTTCTTTCTGTTCAGGAAGTAGCTCTGTCGTCTCCATTGACTCGATTTTTCCCGGCAACTCTGCAAGGACATCTTCTTTCAGCCGCCGCAGCAAAAAGGGTCGGATACGGCGGGCTATAGCTTTCGGTGTGAGTTCACTATATTCCCGCAACCCCATGAATAGTTCGGGAAATACGACGTGAAAGATGGACCACAGTTCTTCCACTGAATTTTCGACAGGTGTTCCCGTCAACGCAAACCGATTGTCCGCCTGCAATTTCTTTACTGCTCGTGCTGTTTGCGTGAATGGGTTTTTAAATGCCTGCGCCTCGTCAAAAAAGATCGACAGGAAGTCTTGTTTCTCGAACCATTGACTATCCCGGCGAATCAATGGATAGGAGGTAATCAACACATCTTTGCCTTCCAGTTCATTCTGCAGCTTCGTCCTCACCTTTTTTGGCCCGTCCATGACCACCGCATTGATTTCAGGTGTGAATTTCTGAAACTCACTCAGCCAGTTATACGTTAAAGAAGAGGGACAAACAATTAACACTCGACGTTTTTTCTCACGAATTTCAGGAAGCACGGACAAGACGAATGCAATGCTTTGAAGCGTTTTACCGAGCCCCATATCATCCGCCAGCACGCCCCCTAAGCCATGAGACGCTAGCGTTTTCATCCACTGATAACCCTGTTTTTGATAATCGCGCAGAACCGTTACCAATTGCTTCGGTACTTCAATTCCTGTGCTCTCGGGGTTACGAAGATGTTCAAAAAACTGGCGCGCCGATGCTTCTACAGAAAACATGCCATCCTCGTCTGCACCGGCTAGGAAGCGCATTCCACGCCCTATTGGCACGGACAAACCTTTTTCCAAGTCATCCAGCCCTTCAGGAACTTCATTCAGAAAGCGTTGGATTTCTTCAAATTCCTTTGTTTCCAATGACAGAAGGGCTCCATCCCGCAAACGGTAATACTTCCGTTTTTCCTCCAAGGCCTCAAGGACTTCACGTATTTGCTTGTCTGGAATACCGTCCAACTCAAATTTGAATTCGAGCCAGTTTGTGCGCTCTTCTTGTGACTTTACGCGAATCCTAGGACGAGCATGTCCTCTAAAAATTCGATTCTTAATCGCAGTCGTCGCATATACCTTCACGAGCTTTTGCAATTTTGGCAGGATATGCTGTAGAAATTCATATTCCAATTGTTCATTGTGCAATAAATAGCCTTCATCGTATTCCGTAAACGAACTGTCTTTCATGAACGAAAGGATATTTTCTTCTCTTTCTAAGTCACGAACGAGTACAGAACCCGTCGGCAAATCCCCTTCTGTTAAAGGATTAATGACAAGGTGGTCATAGTGAAATTCTAGGCTAGCCAGCAGACGATTATTGACACGATCGATATACAGCATGGCTTGCAATGGGGATTTCACCAGTTTGTCCAAAACCGTTTCAGTAAGTTGAACTTCACCGATTCTCCGTAATCCTGGGACGACCTTTTCTAGAAAAAAGCCAATTTGTTCATTGGCAATCGGCAGTTGGCGGGCTCCCGAGGTTTCGACCATCTGCTTGAGATCAGTAAGACGTTTGCAATCCTCTCTGTCCAGCTGAAACAATTGCCCGTTGCATAGGACCAAATGATAATCCCCGAGGATAAGAACATAAGCCAATCCATCGATTTCCAAATAATGCCCTTTACCTTCGAGCCTGTCAAAACGGAACTTTACAGGCAATGCCTCATTTGAGAGAGGCAAGCCTGACATGCACTTTCCATCGTGCCCCAACCTTACTAACGGTGCAAGGTTCAAAAACGGCAGTAGCCTGTCCCAAGATGTAGGCGGGATGAGTAATGTCTGTGGACTGATTGAGTGATCAGCTATGTACTCCTCCTGATTCATTCGAATGAGCTGTTGAAGAACAGCATCCGCTTCATTTGGGAAACAATAGCGGTTCGCATCAAACGTAAAAGTTGGCGAAAGGACAGTTGGTTTTCCTTCATTCACCTGACTCAAAAAGCTCCGGATATGCTCCACGGGAACTGAACCGATTTGAATTTCGATGCCAAGCATATGCCCACTTTTGACGGCAACAGGCATCCATGTAAACAGTAGGTCCAGCACTTCTCGGTCCTCAAAATGAAGCTGGTGCCCAGTTGACCTAATTGGCTTGTCATTGAAAAGGGATAACAAATTATCAGTTACAGAAGGTTCGTCAAGTCTAGAGATGGCATGCATAACCGCGGCGACATGCTGGCATTTGTACGGATAAAAAGGCAACGATGGGCAACTGCATTCCGTCCGAATACCACCTTCCCCATCATCGTCGATTGTGACATAAAATTTTTCCGTTCCCACCACTGTCGCTTGACAATACATGTCGGTATATTGTTCAATCGTCACTTTCCCCGAACGATAGAAGGCTTCGCCTCTTTTAAACGAACTGTTTCCGCACATGTCTAGGATTTGCTTTTGGGTGATCACAACGTCCAACCCCCTTTCTAAATGAAATGAATTATGTAATCATTTTATCGAACGAAAGTTCTCTATGTATCACTAATCATCTATGTAAGCGACTGTCATATACTATCTTATCACTTTTGCGATTGGCTCCCCTTGTTAAAGCACCAAGGATTTTACTTCTAGCACAATCAATGTTTACCTTTTAACGAAAAGGGAATTTTAGTATGATAAAAGAAAATGGGGAGATGCGCTATGCATTCATCAAAACAAACAAGCCGACACTTATCTCCACCCATTGTCATTGCAGGAAGTTTCCTTCTGCTTATAATCATTGGGACTTTACTATTAAAATTACCGGTGGCAACGACGCAGCCCATCACATGGACGGATGCTTTATTTACAGCTACATCGGCTACGACTGTGACAGGTCTTAGTGTCTTTGATATCGGGACTACACTCACATTGTTTGGGCAAATCGTTATGCTCTTCCTCATTCAATTCGGCGGTATCGGCCTGATGACTTTTGCGGTTGCCGTCCTGATTATGTTTGGAAGAAAAGTAGGCATGCAACATCGCATATATATTCAAGAATCGTTCAATGAACAATCGATTGGTGGCATGGTGAAGCTCGTTAAGCGGATTTTACTTTTCGTCGTCATTGCCGAAGGGGTTGCGATTGTTTTATTATCTGTCTACTGGGCAGCTGATTTTGGTTGGGTGAAAGGAATTTATTATAGTATTTTTCATGTGATTTCCGCCTTTAACAATGCCGGTTTTGCACTATTTCCAGATAATCTAATCCAGTTTGCAGGAGATCCGGTTGTGCTCTTTACTTTGTCTTCCTTATTTATTGTAGGGGGTATTGGTTTTGTTGTTGTGACGGATATCTTTACAAAGAAATCCTTTCGTAAGTGGTCGTTACATACGAAGTTGATGATTAGTGGGACATTACTCATCAATGCGGTTGCAACTCTTGTGTTGTTCATTCTTGAATATCACAATCCGCATACCATCGGGGATTTTTCATGGGCTAAAAAGCTACTTGTCTCTTATTTTCAAGCTGTGTCCCCACGAACGGCTGGATTTAATGCAGTTTCAATGGGGGAAATGGAGGATTCTTCTTTACTATTTACGATGTTTTTAATGTTCATAGGCGGTGGGAGTGCTTCGACAGCCTCTGGCATTAAGCTGACAACATTTATCGTCGTTATTTTTGCTACCATGCATTATGTAAGAGGTATTCCAGAGCCTCATCTATTTGGCAGGTCTATAAAAATCGATGTGCTCATTCGATCACTAGCCATCACAACTTTAAGTATTTTTGTAGTGATGGGCTCACTGTTTTTATTGACTATTACAGAAAATCTTTCACTATTAGCACTAGCTGTTGAAGTGTTTTCTGCTTTCGGAACCGTTGGATTATCAGTTGGTATCACGGCAGAACTAAGTAATGTCGGTAAAGTATTACTATGTATCGTCATGTTTATCGGAAGAATTGGCCCTTTAACTTTATTCTTTTTACTATTGAAAAAAAGAAGAGAATCCTATCATCTTCCCTATGATCAAGTTCATACGGGGTGACCAACAAGCCGATTGCATTGTGCAGTCGGCTTGTTTTCTTATCTACTTGCTTATAATCCAGCTTGTTCATGTCAATGATAAACGGTATAAACATATGATAGAGGGGTTTCATTATGAAACATGCCAATTCAATCAGCATGCTACACGTAATATTTCTAGCGATGACTGTTATCGGATTGAAAAATCATGTCACGATTATTCCGCCGCTTTTAACAGATGCCGGAAGGGATGGCTGGCTATCTGTATTATTAGCAACAGTTGTTTTGTTGCCGTGGTTACTAGTGCTTATATATATTCATAAAAAATCCAATCAAGAGCCGTTAAAAGATTGGCTAAAACAGAAGCTTGGTAAAGTCGGTTCATCTATTTTCATATTCATGTTAGTCATTTGTCTTCTATTGCAATCAGCGTTCACAATTATTGAAACATTACAGTGGGTAAATGCTTCTTTTTTACCCGAAACTCCCATCTTGTTACTGATGCTTCTTTTTACGATACTTTGTGTTCTGCTTATCACAACGTCTATACAGACAATTGTTATGGCAAACGCAGTAGTTTTGGTAGGTGTTGTTAGTTTTGGATTTTTTGCCGCATTTACGAATTTACAAGTAAAAAATTACGATTTGTTGCAGCCTTTTTTTGAACACGGATTCGAGCCTGTACTAAAAGGGATGGTATACCCAGCCTCAGGTATTGTCGAACTTACTTTTTTTCTCTTTATCCAACATGAGATAAAAGATCGAATTCGCTTTAAACATTATGTTACGATAATCTTTATTTTAACGGTTTTAACACTAGGGCCGTTAGTCGGATCGATTACCGAGTTTGGGCCCACTGAAGCCACTAAACAACGCTTCCCGGCTTATGAAGAATGGGGACTAGTAGCGATCGGGCGCTTCATCGAACATCTTGACTTTTTCTCGATTTATCAATGGCTTACGGGTGCGTTTATCAGAATTGGATTGATGTTATATATCATCGTCGATTTATTCAATTTGAACGGGAAAAAGAAAGAAATATGGAATTATATTGCCCCTCCTTTCTTCCTTATCAGCTTATCTTTACTCCTTATAAGTGGAAGTACTTTTGATGAGATTAAAGGGAAATATGTGTTGCCGATTACTCTTATTACTTATTTTGTTTTTTCGTTGTTTCTAGCGATGGTTGCCTTTATTTCAGGAAGAACTTCAAGGAGGAGCAAGCATGAGATGTAAGCCGAAGAGGGTGAGGAAATATGCAACCTGTTGATAATAGTATTGATGCTGAGACATTGAAACAGTTATTTCAGAAATCTGCCGATGTTCAGTTTCAGGACTATACGTTCAATCAGCGGAAAGTGATGTTTATTACCTGCGAAGCAATGATTGATCAACACTTATTGAATGACGTCATTGTTGAACGAGTTCAGTTGTTCTTTAATGCCTTCTATGGGATATCATTTGAAAATGCAGTGATAAGTCACTTACATATTCCTGCATTAAAAAAAGTGGAAACGTTAAATGAGATTCTATCTGACGTATACGCTGGCAATGTTGTTCTTTATTTTGAAGATTATCATACCATCTACTCAAGTAATATTTCGAAAAAGCCAAACCGCAATCCCGAAGAAACGAAAACGGAAGTAAGTGTGAAAGGACCCAGGGACAACTTCATTGAAGACATTGCTACCAATATCGCTTTAATTAGAAAGCGACTCCCCACAAATTCGCTATGTGTTGAAAAATTTGAGGTCGGGAAAAGGACAAAAACAACTGTCGCTCTACTTTATTTTGATGATATTGCTGATAAAGATATTCTGAATAGGATAAAGGAAGAAATAAATAAAGTTGATATTGATATCATGTATAGCGGTAACATATTAATGGAACATATTGATAAACATCCAACTTTACTTCCAAAGCATGACTATACGGGAAGACCTGATTATGCCATTCAGACCCTTGCACGAGGAAGATTTGTCATCCTAATTGATGGTGTCTCGTATGCGGTTATTATTCCGGTAAGTTTATTTCAACTTTTTAAAACGGGTGAGGATAATGAAAACTCAATTTTCTTTAGCTCGTTTGAACGCTTGATAAGGCTGACCGGTCTTCTCGTAGGGACGTTACTGCCGGCATTTTGGCTAGCTTTGACGACGTTTCACCAAAACCAGTTACCCTTGCAATTGTTAGCTACCATTGTGCAATCCAATACAGGGCTTCCATTTCCAACAGCACTTGAAATGAGTCTCATGATTTTTATGTTTGAGTTATTCCGTGAGTTCGGTTTGCGTCTTCCAGCAGCGATTGGCGGAACAATAAGTGTTGTCGGTGGTTTAATAATCGGTGATGCCTCCATCCGGGCGGGAATTACAAGTCCGGCTATGATTGTAGTCATCGCTACTTCAATGATTGCATCTTACACTTTGGTAAATCAATCACTGGTTTCAGCTGTGAGTATATTAAGATTTTCTTACATCTTATTAGCAGCTTTTTTCGGGCTGTTTGGATTTTTCGTAGCGCTTTACTTTACAATTCTTTATGTAGCCAATATGAGAACGTTCGGCGTTCCGTATTTGATTCTTACGGAAGATTTAAACTGGTCAACAATCCTCAGATCACTAATTCGACCACCAGGGAAATACTATGCAAAGCGTCCAGATGAATTACATCCTACAGATAAAACGAGGAAGAAAAATGAAGAGAATTAAGACGATATTTTTCATCATACTCCTTGTGATTATACTTTCTGGATGTTGGGGCATGAATGAACCTGAGCGAATGCTTTACATTCATGGTTTTGGCGTTGATTTTGAAGATGGCGAATACAAAATATATGGACAAATTATTAACTTTAAAAATGTAGCGAAATCAGATCAAATCAGTAGTGAATCTGACCAATCAGAAGTAGGCTATGCCTCTGGTAGAACAGTAGATGAAGCCATCTTTAAGTTATATAATTCGGCAGATGAAAAAATCTTTTGGGGCCACCTCACGTACATTATTTTCTCTGAAGAAGCATTGAAAAATGATGCAATGAAGGGTGTCATTGACACGCTTATCCGTTATAGGGAAACTAGGTATCAAGTTTGGCTGTACAGTACGGATGATCCTGTGAAAGATGTATTGTTAACTGTCCCAATCATAAATAAGGCCATTCCGTTGTCAAAGTTAGGAGATCCAATGAATTCGTATCAACAAGGGTCATTGGTTGAACCAGTTGATATACGCAGGATGATTATCGGATTAAATGAACCGAATCACGAAATGGTTATTCCATACTTCTCCATCTCTGAAAACTGGGAGACAGTCAAAGCGAAGGATAAAATCGCACAGTTGTCAGGGGTTGGATTAATTACACCAACAGCGTTCAAGGGGTTCATAAAACAAGAAAAGATATATGGATTGAGATGGCTGAACGACAAGACAAAAAGGGGGGAAGTTACGTTTTCGTTAAACTCAGACGCTGAAGATGTCATGTCCGTTATCCTTCAGAGTCCAAAAGTAAAAGTAAAACCTGTCGTCGAGGGCGATTCCGTGAAGTTTGATATTGACATTAAACTGCAAGGAGACGTAAGTGCTATGCCCCGAAAAATAAAGAAGAATGAAATTAAAAAAAATGCAGAACAAGAAGTTAAACGACAAATTGAAGAAACCTATAAAGAAGCATTAAAGAAAGATGTTGATATCTATCGGTTATCAGAATATTTATATCGGAAAGATGTGAAAGCGTGGAAACGCCTTCAGCAAAATGGAAAAGTGGAATTAGCAGAGGATTCGATACGTACATTGACTGTTGAAATCACTGAACTTAGTTCGGGTAGAAAATCATTTACGGAAACAATTAGGTAGGAACAATAGCGCAGAGCGTTGAGGCATTTTGGATACGAGTACTAGCATCTTCCCTATGATCAAGTTCATACGGGGTGACCAACAAGCCGATTGCATTGTGCAGTCGGCTTGTTTTCATCTCTATCTTCCTCTACTATTATAGCTAACGATAGGGAAATATTTCTAATGTCATTTTAGAGAATTAAGTAAATGGAGGAATTATGAAGAAACTCACACTCTTATTAGTAGGACCCACAATCATGATTTACATAGGTTTAATCATCTGCAAAAGCGTCCTCATTACTTTTGCACTCTTTTATGGCTGGCTATTATTCGTTCCACTGTTTAGCTCGATTAGAAATAAACAACAAAAATCCAATTTTCAAAATCGATTCGATCGTCAATCTATTGTAGTTGGCTTGATTAGCGGGGTTATTTTTTTATTAGCTATTTATGGTGCGGTGACCTTACTAAAAGATACTGTATTCGACCTTGCTGCACTGCGGCAATTATTAATGGATTGGAATTTCACAGGCGATAAAGTCATTTGGCTAGTCTTCGTTCTTATTTTTATCAATCCTTTTTTAGAAGAGCTCTACTGGAGAAACTTCATGTACAGGCGCCTGGAAAGTAAAGTTAGTATTGCAAAAACTGTTGTCATTACTTCCTTTTTTTATAGCTTATATCACTTAGTTTCCCTCATTTACATTTTCACATTCCCATTCAATCTTATCGCAGTCATTCCTGTATTTCTTGCAGGTCTCTTATGGGGCTATTTCAAGTACAAATTACAGTCCATTACAGCCCCCATTATCAGCCACATCCTTGCTGATTTAGGAATTATGTTGGTGTATTTGAGTTATATTTTGTAGTATAGAAAAACTAGTATAAGCTTGTTATCGCTTATACTAGTTTTTTCTCATAACATACAATGGTCATTCGCTCATTCATTTTCGTGACTTTCCCCGTCTTGCTATACCCTAACTTCTCGTACAACCCACACAATTTTTGTTCTTCTAAAATCGTATCTAGTTCCCAAGTCACAGCATCCTCATAGAAACTTTCAACTACTTGCATGGTTGCCGACGCAATTCCTTTTCCTTGATGTTCAGGGAGAATGAAAATTGGAGACACTCGATAACGATGATTGTCTTTCCTAACAATTCGTATCGCACCAACCGTAATCTCGTCATAGACAATGAGATAATAATCCGTTTGTTTTTGTTGTAAACGATCTATGGTCCGCTGAATCGTTTCGTTTGCCGGACTTGTATCAAAGTCTTGATACTTATCTAACAACGGCTTAAACGCTTCCACTTGTATTGAATGGATTAAAGTCGCATCCTCGATAGTCGCCTTCTGAATAACTAGCTGTTCCAACTAAACACCCCTAAACTCTACACACGCACACCCGCCATATGCAATTCATGCATCGGCCTTGTCATAGCCACATATAACAACTTTCTGTCAATCGGATGATCTCGGAATGGATCATCAACCGCCACAACAATGACTGCATCAAATTCCAATCCTTTGGCTAGATGGCTTGGAACAATTAGTAGGCACGCCCCACTCATATCCGATTGTTCGCCTAATAATTGCACGGGTATATCAAATTCTCGTAGTCTTTCATGAATTCTTGTGGCTTCTGCTGTCGTTTTGCAAATTAACGCTACTGATTTATGGCCACGTCCTGTGATTTCTTTATAAATTTGGGCAATTGTATGTTCATCAAACGCTGGCATTTCGTAAAAATCCGGTTCCCTGCCATGACGAACGACTGGCTCTACAAGCGGTAGATCCTCGTCCATCTGTGCCAGCACCTGATTAGCTAAGTCCATTATTTCAATGGTCGTTCGGTAACTTTTTTGAAGGGTTGTATAGGTCGCTCTTGGAAACAATTCTTTGATTGGCTCCCAAGACGTTAACGCCCGATAGCTATGAATTCCTTGCGCCAAATCACCAACCATTGTAAACATATCCGTCTCCAGTCCATCTTGTAGTGCAGCCAACTGAAATTCGCTGTAATCCTGCACTTCATCAATGAAAACCACACGCATTTTCCAGTCATCTGCAATCCCCTTTAGCTTAGCCTGTAAATAATAAATGGCTGCTAAATCCTCGATTTCCCAAGCTTCCTTCAGATGAGCCTCCCAAAAAGCAGTTCTTTCCTTATCAGACCAATGACTAGCAAGTGCTGCTTGGAGTTGTTCGTTCGCTAACCACTCGCGATAGATTTTCTTGACATTAAATTTTTTAAACCTACGCATATAGACCGACGCCGTCGACTTTCCTTCCTTTTCAATGATTGGCATCCTATCATCACGTTCATCCAAAATTCTCGTTAGCTTGGCTTTCCGTCGTTCATCATCCCGAATACCATATAATGCTTTATCAAGCGCTTCCTCGTACTTAGTCGTTAAGGTGGCAAGCAATTTTTTATGCTTGCGCTTCACATCACTTTGCACGATGATTTTAATGCGCTCAAGTCTTTTTTCAACTGGCATATAGGCAAACTCCTGCAAAAAAAGCTTCTTCAATTGGGAAGCTTTCATAATCCGATACTTTTCAATGAAGACATCTTCAAATAACTCCGCCATGTTTTGCTCCAATTTATTCACATAGCGTTGCATGATTTCACGATAGTCGAGGGTCCCTTTGACACGCGTCACAAAAAGCTTGTCCGCGTCTAATGTTGCCGATTGTGCTAACTGCGCCAACTTCGCATCAGGATCAGCCAGCTTCAATTTCAACCCTGTCGCATTCAAAACATATTCCGCATATGTCGTCTGACAAATTTGCCCCACACCCAGCTCGGGTAGTACGTCTGCAATATAGTCCATAAACAATTTACTCGGTGCTAAAATCATCAATTTATTGGCCGGAAAATGTTCTCCCATCGTATATAAAAAATACGAGATACGATGCAGCGCAATCGTCGTCTTACCACTGCCCGCTGCCCCCTGCACAATAATCGGCTGCTTTAAATTAGCTCGAATGATAGCATTCTGTTCAGCCTGAATGGTCGATACAATTTCAGTTAAACGAGTGTCTGCTTTACCAGCTAATGCTTCCTGAAGTAACTCATCATTCGTTGTCAGGTCAATATCGCGAATATCCAAAAGCTCTCCATCTTCAATTCGATATTGCCGCTTGGAATAGAGATGCCCTTGAAACTCATCCTCCCGCACTCGATAGGTTAAATCACCAAGTCTCCCATCATAGTAAACATTGGCCACAGGCGAACGCCAATCGACAATGATCGGTTCCTGTGTTTCCCGGTGGAATAAGGAGGTCTTGCCGATATAGAGCAATTCCGCCTCCTCATCTTCCTTTTGAAAATGAATCCGAGCAAAATACGGCTTCAATTGAATGGCTTCCAGGCCTTCCTTTTGAGAACGGGCCATCTCAAAAAAACGGGCATTGGTTAAAATATTTATGTAGCTCAAACTGGAATCTAAATACTCCAAGTCTGCCATCGATTTACGAATCTCATCTTGGGAGGATTTTACGTCACGTCGTGATTCTTCTAATAATTGCTGCATGTAGTGTTTGGTGTAGTCAAGGCGCTCTAATTCAAACTCAAAATCAGGATGTTGCTGCATGAGACAAGTCCTCCATTTATCGTATTTTGCGTCCTATGTAACTGTAAAGGAGATGTTGGGGTTTTTTTAGACAGAATTGTATTCTACCATTTGAAAGTGAGGGAATCAATACCATTTCGCATAATGGTGAAATAATTCTGATTAAAGGAATGATTCGGCGTAGTAATCTATCAATCAGAAAGATTCATCTCCCCTAATATGGATAGGAGCCAATATAATCGTAAAAAACCACGTGTGTTGATTAACCATTTACTTGCATAAATCACAAGTAAGCAAGGCTTGAAAACCATGTTTTTCTCCAAATCATTTCCGGTTCGCTTTCTACGAAATATTCATGACATAATTACCAAGGAGAGATTGTACCTATAATGCTTAAGTGAAAAATGCAGTTGCTTGGAAAGAAAAGAATAGAGGACTTTCTATAAAGACTGTAAGTTCCCGAAGATACAATTTTGGGCACTCTTTTAATATGTACAAGGTGTTCCAACTTTATTTTTGCAAGCTTTATTAAAATGTGACACTTCTCAAAATAAAAATAGAGAAGACCATGATAAAAGATTCGGCCGCCAAAATTGTATCTTTGGCGGCCCTCTCTAGTTCAGAAACCCTCTATTCCCTCTTCCCCAAAAACATTAGCATTTCGTGTATCTACGTTTTTGGAGCGCGGCGGGTGAACGTCCACCATACGATTACCGAAAAAAATGCATAGGGATGCGGCGCAGTAGCATCCCTATGCAAAAAATAGCACGGTTATTGTATAGAAATCGTTCAACCCTAAGCGATCCAGAAGCAACTGTACAAGTAGCGCCAAGTAGTTAATTAAGTTGTTTTTTGGTTAATCAACACGCGTGGTAAAAATCAATTCTCATCAAACTCTCATCTTCGTCACATATCTCTCTAATTTAGAAACGTTATTCTAAGTAAGCAGTACAAGTTGAATTCATTTTATCAATAATTTCTAGCATGATTAATACGAAGTAATCAACCATAAAATGTCGTTCTACAAAATACAAAAAAATGGAGGCCACCACTATGATAGCTAAACTTCAAAAACAAATTCATAAATGGATATTATCAAATTTCCAAGGGTATGATTTTTCAAGTCTCTCCCTCAATATAGTCACCAACTGGTTTAACCCGAATCCATTAAGTAAACATGAAATACAGCAATTACAAATCGCTAAAATCAAAGCAAATGCCAAATTGCACAACTTTATTTAACAACATTGGTCACTACACTAAAACAACCACTCTTTAAAGTTCAACCTATAAAAATTGGAGGAGAAAACTATGTTCACACAAATTCAAAAACAAATTCATAAATGGATATTATCAAACTTCCAAGGGTATGATTTTTCAAATCTCTCCCTCAATATAGTCACCAACTGGTTTAACCCCAATCCATTAAGCAAACATGAAATACAGCAATTACAAATTGCTAAAATCAATGCAAACGCTAAATTACACAACTTTATTTAACAACATTGGCGGCCATACTAAAATAACCACTCTTTAAAGATTAACCTATATAAAAATTGGAGGAGAAAACTATGTTCAATCAATTTCAAATTACAAAAACTTTATTTCAGAACTGTATTCATGAACGTTTTTCCTTTTCATTAAACTTCCAAGGAAATGATTATCAAGGCATCTATCACGATGGAGTTATCAACTGGTTCAATCCCCAACCAATAAATAAAATTGGCGTACAACAATTAGGTAAAGTTGAATCCAATGTGACTACTAAAATGCACCAGTTATTTGTCTCCATGCAAAAAAGTATAGTACACAAAACAAGCTGAATGCACAAAGGCAAACAGCTTGTTTCTTGCGTTGAAATAGTTCAACTTTCCATAAATAAGTAATTGCTACCAATCAACTGCTTACATTGTTTCTTCACTTCACTTACTTTCTTCGCCAAATCAGAAGTGGACTGAACATGCTGATTTATAATTCCTGCAATCGAAATCGTTAATATTGGAAACAACTCATCTTTACCATGTCTATTCTTTGAAGCAATCCAACCATTCTCCACATCCCGCTTCGTATAAAACTGTTCAATAGTAGCATCAAACTTTTCAATGATTTGTTGACAATACAAAACACTTTGTTCAGACGATGCAATGATAATAAAATCATCTCCGCCAATATGACCAATAAAATCATCCTGAGATACTATCCCTTTTAGCAGGTCCGCAAGGTGGATTAGAACTTGATCACCCTTTTCAAAACCATATACATCATTATAAGGCTTGAAATTGTCCAAATCCAAGTAGAGGACACCATATCCCTCTTCCGTCTCCAAGCAATCTTGCAACTGCTGCTCTATCAATATATTTCCAGGTAATTCTGTCAGTGGATTCATATGCTTCGCAAAATTAACTTCAATTTCCATCGTCTTCTCCAATAATTCCTTCACCGTAACAATTCCAAAATACTCGCCATTTTCCGTCACTGTAATAAAATCATATAGTTGCTTCGGATCTCTCATCATCGCTAGTTTTGCCACCTTATGAATCGGTGTGTTACTATCAACTTGTAAAAAGTCCTCTTCCATAATTTCTGTTATTGAATTTTTACTATACAAGCTATAACCGAAGGGGCCGCTAATTTTCACATGCAATTGGTTACGAGTAATGACACCTACTACACGATTTTGCTCAATGATGCAAAATCCAGGTACCGATTGATCTTGATTCATCAATGCTTTTACTTCGTCAATTAACATATTGCCATCAAGTGTTTGTAAAGCAGAGGACATTTTCTTGACAAATTTTTCTGTGATTCGGTTGAACAATTGTCTTTGTTTACGCCTATTCTCATCAACTATCAATGCAATGACCCCTTCTCTTATCGGTAATAGGTTTGAATTCGGCTTTTGAATATAGTAGCCCTGTCCAAAACGAACACCTAATTCAATAAGCTTTGCTAATTCCTCTTTTGTTTCAATCCCTTCAGCAATAATATGGATTTGAGAATGCGCGGCAAATTCACATAAACTCTTTACTAACGACTGCTTTGTTCTATCAAAATCAATATTTCGAATTAACTGCATATCCAACTTCATAAAATGGGGATGAATATCCGTTAAAATATTCAAACCAGAATACCCCGACCCCACATCATCAATCGCGATCTGATACAACTGTTCTTTATAATGACTGACGGTTTGCTTAAAATGCGTTAAATTTGTAATTGCTTCTTTCTCTGTAATTTCAAAAACAATTTTTTCGGCATCCATATTAAACCGACTTAAATAGTCCTTTGTAAACCCTTGTCTAAATTTTGAGTCACTCATAATATTAGGATTAACGTTTAAAAAAAGCTTTTCTTTTATGCGAAGCCTATGGGCACATTCTAATGCCTTTGTGCGACAAAGAGACTCCAATTCCCATAGCTGATTATTTTCCATTGCGTATGTAAATAACTTTTCAGGATTTTGTAAAGGGGTTTTTTCTGGCCCTCGACTTAACGCCTCATATCCAAGCACTGTCCCATTCTCCAAGGAAAGAATCGGTTGAAAAACCGTCTGAATATCCTTATTTCTAAGAATGCTATAAAGCAATGTTTGCAAATGATTCTCTTTTAACATAATCAAAAAGGTTCTCTCCATTCGATAGTTCATTACACTCATTTTATAGGATAAATGCAAGGGCTATGTGAAGAATAGGTAATGTTTGTGTAAATAATTTGTAAATAGCCGTGTCTATTTTATCTAATTAACAAGATATGCATAATAAAAAGACATCCGCTTGTCCCTAATTTCAGGGCCTAAGGATGTCTTTTTTCACTTCAGTATTAAACTCTAAATCGTCCCATATCACTTTGTAGCTTCTCCGAAAGTTGTGCAAGCAATTGTGCACTAGACGAAATTTCCTGATTTGCAGCCAACTGTTGCTCTGTTGCTGCACTTGTTGATTGAGCGGCTTCTGATGATTCGACAGCTAGTTCCTGTACTTTTACAGATCCAGCAGACACTGCATCGGTCATTGTTCGAATCTGCTCAATTGCAGCAGAAACGGTCGTTACTTTGTCACTAACATCACCGGCCGCCTGTTCAATGCGATTGAAGACATCGCGTGTTCTCTCTGTGACAACAAGCCCTTCTTCTACACGTTGACTGCCATCTTCTGTACTCGTAACCGCCTGTGCAACGCTCCCAATCATCGTATCAATCATATTACCGATTTCTCCAGCCGAACGTTTTGACTGTTCCGCAAGATTTCGCACTTCCTCCGCTACGACCGCAAAGCCTTTTCCATGCTCACCAGCACGTGCTGCTTCGATTGCTGCATTAAGTGCCAACAAGTTTGTCTGTTCAGCAATATCCGT
Source organism: Sporosarcina sp. YIM B06819 (assembly GCF_033485175.1). Taxonomy (NCBI): domain Bacteria; kingdom Bacillati; phylum Bacillota; class Bacilli; order Caryophanales; family Caryophanaceae; genus Sporosarcina; species Sporosarcina sp. YIM B06819. Next base: position 59,744 of record NZ_JAWLIQ010000012.1, read on the forward strand.
AATCAGAGACGTAACTTTCCGGATTTCCTCCGAATAATTCGCCATACCACTCATAATGCCTGCTGACTGCCCAATTGCAGAGCTAATCACCGCCATTTGACCATTAACATCCTCCATAAGTGAAGCGCCCTCTTTGACAAGTCGCGAGACATCCTCTGATGACAGAAGCATTGCTTCATTATCCTTCGTAATCTGATTAATGCCCGTAACTACTTCTCCAATAGCTAAATTCGTCTCACCGACAATTGCTGCTTGAGACTCACTTCCTAACAAGTTCCTCTCCGTTGTCTCTGCAACCATTTCAGATGCCGCAAGACTTTCCTCAGAGCTTGCCGACAATTGTTCAGCCTGGGCTGCCAGTTGGAGTGCAGAATCATTTGCATTCAAAATAATCCCGCGAAGGTCTTTCGCCATGCCATTAAAAGCAGTTGCCATAGCACCAATTTCATCTTTATTGCGAATCACAACCGGTTCAATCACAAAATTCCCCTCTGCAATCTCTGCAAGTGCTGTTGTTATTTTTCCAACCGGACGTGCAATACTACGACTGATGAACGTCGCAACAGCAATACTTAAAATAAGCGCTAGAGCCATCAACCCAAACGTAAACATTTTGGTTTTTGTTATCAATTCAGCAATCCCTGCACTTACTAAATTCGTTTGTTCGGTTTGATAGTCAATCAAGTTGGTTATACTTTTCTCAATTTGCGCTTGAAAAATTGATGCATCAGATGCAATATTTAACGCCTTTTCATCATTGGCACTATTAAATTCACTAATTGCCAAGTCTGTAATTTCCACAAAACTTTCCCGCGCTCCTTTTAACTCCTCAAGCATTTCACTTTCAGTAGTAGAGCTAGCCATTTGTTCTAGTATTCCAAATTGATTACTAAATCCATCGTTCAATTTTTCTAGATTTTTTTGATATGAAATTTCTTTAAATAATAATAGCCCTCGAACATCATTTGAAATTCTATACTGTGATGATGCCATTTTTTCTAGTAGTACCATCTTTGTAATTTGATTATCTATCATTAACCGATACTCTTGATTCGTTTTAGTTTGCGCCCAAAAACCCGACAAGCCCACAATTACCATTGTGAGAAGTACACATACAAATCCAATCCATATTTTTTTACCCACTGACAGCTTCATTATTTTACCTCCTAGATACTAAACCTATTTATCAGTATAGCTTATATTCATAGCCTATCATAGTTGTATTTTCTTAAAAAACAGCAACTCATAAATAGGTATTACTATCCACTATGTCAAAGCCACCACACTTCAACTGAATGTCTTGATAATTAAAGAATCCTATTCCACATATTTTTACGTGGAATAGGATTCTTATTCATTCTATAATATTTTTTTCAAAACGAACAACCCACTGGTCATCTACTTGTGCAATGGCTGTCCCTCGCCAACCACTTTGAAGATAGTGTTGTTGCCGTGCTGTGTCTGCCATTAAGACCTCACAACTTACAGTGTTTTCCCCTTGTAAGGTCTGTGTTAAATCTTTCAATAGAATATATCTCAGCAAGTTGCCATATTTCACCTTGAGTGCAACAATCTCCATGCCATGTGCAAATTTATCCTTCAAACTAGCGATATTAAACGGAGCAACAGTTGTGCACACATAGCGAAACTTCTCGGTATCGATCTCTCGCATGATTATGTTTCCTAACAAGACTTGCATATTATTTCCCCGGAAATCAGGATCGACATTTGATATCTCCGAATAAATGACGGTAGATAACTCATTCGTAGGTACGCATGCATCGATTCCTAAGTGGCCTTCCTCATCGATTTCTGGCTCTAGCATAGCTCGAAAAGCAATCAGCTGCTCTTCACAGTAAGCCCCAATCATCATGCCTTTACCATTCAAAATATAAAGAAATTCTTCCTCCGTCAATGGTTGTAAAAAGGCATCTGTCATCATCGTATTAAGAACTTTTTGTTGAAGTGCTATGATATCCCCAAGATTGTCCACCGCTAATCGTACTACCGAAACTTCTTTACCATTTTTCAATACATGTCGTTGATTCATCCGCTGACCTTCTCTGAAAACACCGTTAGCTCTTGTAACACCTGCTCATCAATGTCAATCCCTAATCCAGGTTTATCCGTTAAGCGAATAAATGGTACATCATAGTGCAAATTACCGACGTCTTTACTGAATTTCAATGGCCCCGTCAATTCAACACTTGTAATCACTTTTTTCGAAAATGACACATGGAATCCTGCTGCCGAACCGATAGACGACTCAACCATCGAACCCACTTGACATTCAATGCCAGCCATCTCTGCCATATGCGCAAGCTTCATAGCTGGGTAGATACCGCCGCACTTCATCAATTTAATATTCACTTTATCAGCTGCTCGTTTAGCAATGATTTCTCGCATATCACGCACACCGCGTAAGCCTTCATCAATCATCATTGGTGTCGATGATTTAGATTTCACTTCTACCATGCCATCGATATCATCCGCCATCACAGGCTGCTCTAACCAGTCCAGCGAGCAATGTTCGAGCTTTTGAAGCCCCTGTAAGGTGTTAGCACTATTTTTCCAACCTTGATTGACATCTACACGAATAGCAATGTCCTCACCAACACGCGCTCTAACTGCTTCAATCCGTTTGACGTCCTCTGCAACTTGCGTACCGACTTTCATTTTCAATGAACGATAGCCAGCAGCTACTCGTTCTTCCGCCTCATTCGCCATCTTTTCCGGAGAGCCAATGCTGAGCACATGTGTAATCGGGAATTCTTCGTGATATCTTCCACCAAGCAGATCATAAACCGGAACACCAAGTGCTTTACCCACTACATCATAACAGGCAATATCAATTGCTGCTTTGGCAGTCGGAACACCATAAATTTCTGAATCCATTAAGGCATGAATACGTTCCATATTCTTTGGATTTTCTCCAATAAGCTTAGGCGCTAATGTATTTTTCAACACCGCAAACGTCCCCGCCCAGCTCTCACCCGTCACATGATCATCCGCGACGCTTTCCCCGTAACCGACATGACCTGTATCCGTCGTTATTTTAACAATAATGGAAGGCATATAATCATAAGTTGCATAGCTGATAACGAACGGTTCGTATAGTGGTAGGTGGATTGCGTAAATCTCAATTTCAGTAATTTTCATTGTCTTCAATCCTTTCAATTGGCAAATGCTTTTATTCATTGTATCATTGTCGTTAAATAGTCGCTATTAAGGAGACTCTACATTATGAAAGTTAAAATTGCCATCATCGGCTCACATGATTTTTGTCATCGAACTGAACAATTGGTTACATATCAACAGGATATCGAACTTCATTGGTATCGTTATGATGAGCCTAAAGCGGCACCCGTTTTACTACAAACGCTTAAACCGTGCGATGCGATTCTGTTCTCTGGCTCACTTCCCTACTCTTATGCAAAGGAGTCACTTTTAGATTCTGCTATTCCAGTCCTTTATCTAAAACAAGATGAAACGGCTATTGCGATTACTTTACTTCATCTATCTGCAAAAGAACAAGTAGACTTGAATCGCATTTCTATCGATGTGCGTGAGAAATCACTCATTGACAACGTCTTAAAAGATTTGAACCAAGTCCTAGAGTTGCCATTCGTTCATGCACTCGATGACACTGACACGATTCAAGATATCGTCACCTATCATCAGCAACATGCAACTCAAGGAGAGACCGATATGGCGATTACAAGTGTCCATGCTGTATACGAGCAACTTCAGCAACTGCAAATTCCTGCCTATAAAATGATTGACCCTGAAAGCTCTATTTTGCGCTCAATAGAAACCGCAAAGCAGCAAGCCATTTTACAAAAAAGTAACGCCGCTCAAATCGCCGTTGGTCTCATCAAGGAGAAATCCCACAACAAAGATTTTAAAACAACCGTCGAAAAAATGGCAACCCTTATGAAAGCACAGTGGAATGAACAGCACGATGAATTTGCATTATACACAACGATGGGCAATATCGAGTTTTCATTAAGAAACAATGAGTTTTTGTCACTGTTCCAAACATTCGCCACTGAAGCTAAATTAGCATTTGGCTGCGGCGAAACAATTGTTGACGCCACTGAAAATGCACGCTTTGCACTTAATCTCATTCATGAAAGCGATGCCCAATCATTTTATATGCTAGACGCAAACAAAAAACTGCATGGCCCATTTCCACAATCGAACACCGTCATTGCGATGAAAATAAATGAACCGGTGCTGGTAGAAATGGCCGACAAAACAAAGCTAAGTCCCACAAACATTTCAAAATTACTACAATTTAGCCAATCTCGCCATTCCAAACAATTTACAGCAACTGACTTGGCACTGCATCTAAATGTCACAAGAAGAACTGCTGAACGTACACTCAAGAAATTAGTGGAATTCAATTACATGACAATCGTCGGTGAAGAAATGACCTATCGACAAGGTCGACCACGGGCTCTATACGAGTTTAACTTCCCTACTATTCATTAATAGAAAGGGGAACTGTCAACAATGTGGTGTATCTTAAAGTGAAGTAAAGTGCTACGCCAACTTGATGAGTCGAAGATCCCGAAATGACAATAACTTTGTCCAATTGATCGATAACTTTGCAAAACTGATCGATAACCTACGACAATTGATCGATAAAGACTTCGAATTGATCGATAACCTCCGGCAATTGATCGATAACTTTGCGGCGGTGCTTGTCGAGGGGTAGAAAATAGTCTTTGGATGATCTATAAAGCTGGGGCTGACCAAAAAGTTAGTGAAAACCGACTTTTTGGACAGCCCCAGCTTGTTTCAAGATTAGCCTGCGCTTAACTCTTCATTTCCCGACTCTTCTTTAGCCAGTTCCATTTTCTCCTGCTCCGATAATTTAACAATTGAAAATCCTGTAATCGCATACAAAATCGATATAATTGGAACTGCTAAATTCAAGATGGCATATGGTCCATATTCAACTACACTAACGCCCAGCGTCCCTAAGATGAACACACCGCAAGTATTCCACGGGATGAAAACAGACGTAAGAGTTCCCCCATCTTCTAAGGCACGTGATAAATTCTTCGAATGTAAGCCCATATCTTTATAAGCCTTACTAAACATCCGCGATGGTACAACAATTGAAATATACTGCTCTGAACAAGATGCATTTGTCATGAAACAAGCTGCAATCGTTGACGCAACCAATGACCCCGTCGACTTAACTACTTTTAGCAACTGATTCATAATGGCCTTCAGCATTCCCGAAAACTCCAAAATCCCGCCAAAAGTCATCGCAACAATTGTCATGGAGACTGTATACATCATAGAGTCCAATCCGCCACCATTAAACAGTGCATCTACCATCTCATTACCTGTTGCAATCGTAAATCCACTTTGCAACGCCTCGATTCCCCCGACTAACGAACCACCTTGAATAAAGATTTGCGATAGAAATCCAAGAATAATCCCCACAATTAGGGCAGGGATTGCTGGTACTTTTAAAGCAACCATCATGATAACAGCGATTGGTACAAGTAATAGCCACGGTGTAATGAGAAAGCTTTCCTGTAAGACTTTCGCTGTTTGCGCAATTTCCACAGCTTCAATTTGGTTTGTTGCAAATTTATTTCCTAAATAGCCATATGCCACAAGTGCAATCGTTAACCCTGGAATTGTCGTGTATAACATATGCTTTATATGATCAAATAAATCTGTCCCCGTCAATCCTGCTGCCAAGTTCGTTGTATCTGAAAGCGGTGACATTTTATCTCCGAAGTAAGCGCCAGAAATAATCGCTCCCGCAATCATCCCTGCTGGAATACCCATACTCAAACCAATACCCATTCCTGCAACACCAATCGTTCCCATTGTCGACCATGAACTACCAATCGCTAACGAAACGATTGCACAAATGATACAAATCGTTACGAGGAACCAAGCTGGCGTTATGATTTGCAACCCATAGTAAATCATCGTTGCAACAATTCCGCCGCCCATCCAGGCACCAATCGTCAAGCCGACTAAAATAATAATGACAACAGCTGGAAGTGCTAATCGAATTCCTTTGTACATCATTTCCTCAATATCTTTCCACGTATAACCGACTCTCCAAGCGACTAAAGCAGCAGTCGATGTCCCGATAATCAATGGAATGTGTGGACCTTGCTCTAATTTTACAACTGTGAAAATCATGACGAAAATCATGACAGCTAACGGCAACAAAGCCATTAAAAAACTAATTTTTTTCTCTTGTTGTTGCTCCATCTATATCCCCCCGAATCTGAATGTTTTAAAGATTAGTAAATGTCGTTATATAGTCGTTATTAGCATAATATACGTTAGCACATTCAAAGTCAATATCATTTCAGGTTTTTCTGTAAGCGTTTTCAGCTTTTCTGTTCACTACAGACATTCTCAACATAAAAAACGTCTACATATTCTAGCTCCATTACAAAGCTTAGATTTGTAGACGTTTTTTAGTCGTTTGAGTTAGTTACAGCTTAAATTGCTGAATAGATCTCTGCAAGTCTTCCGCAAGATACGCAAGTGATTCACTAGCTGCTGAAATCTCCTCCATCGTTGCTAATTGCTCCTCTGAGGCAGCACTGTTTTCCTGCGATGCCAATACACTTGACTCAGCAACTTCTTGTACATTGTCGACGGAACTAGAAATAGCCTGGCTAATGCCCGAAACTATCTCAACTGAACGATTCACTTCAGTTGCGTTTCCCGTCACTTGTCCAACCATCATCTCAATTTCACCAAAAATTTGGCTGACTTCCTCTGTCTTGACGAGTCCATCCTGTACACGCTCTGTCCCTTGTTGCATAGAAGCTGTGACATGTTGGATTTCAAGTTGAATATCATTGACCATGCTAAAAATCTTCTCTGCTGAAATACGTGACTCTTCTGCTAGTTTCCGAACTTCATCCGCTACAACTGCAAAGCCTTTACCAGATTCTCCTGCACGTGCTGCCTCAATAGCAGCGTTCAATGCTAGTAAGTTCGTTTGGTCCGCAATATTTGTAATCATATGCACAATATTGCTAATTTCTTTTGATTTCCCATCTAAGTTTTGCACTGAATCTGCCGTTAATTTCACTGCATCGGCAATGGAAAGCATTTGGCTATTGACTGACATAACCGCCGTTGCCCCTACTTGTGTTTTGTCAAATGCTCCTTGTGATTGAACATTCATCTGCTCACTACTTTTAGCAATATGCTGCATGTTTGTCATCATTTTTTCAATAGCGACAGATATTTCATTGACACTGCGAAGCTGATCATCTGCTCCGTCCGCCGATTGCTGTGAAAGGTTCGCTACTGATTCAGCGGCATCCATACTTTGTTGAGCACTGGCGGATAATTCCTCCGAGCTAGCTGACACTTGTTCACCTGAATTCTGCACACTGTCCACAACCTCTCGAAGCGTCTTATGCATATTATTTAAGCCTACTGTAAGCGTTGTAATTTCATCACGCCCAGCGTTGACCAAGGATTCACTACGTAAATCACCATCTTCAAATTCCCTCATACGATCAACCACAATTGTTAATCGACGAATAATCCATTTGCTGAAAAGATAAGCAATGAGTACTGCGATAATAATGCTCACTACAATCAAAACACCACTCCAAAAAAGAGTTCTGGCATACACTTGCTGATTTTCTATTTTGATAGCCTCTGTCAATTGTTCGTTCAAATTGACTAATTCTTCAAAATGACGCATTGACTCTTCAAACATGCCTCTTCCTTCTTTAATGCCTTGACCTGCATCTTTCCATTGTCCGTTTTTCATCAGTTGGATATTTTTGTTCACTCGTGCGTCAAATAATAACCAATTATCCTTAAATCCATTAAAAGCATCTTTTTCTTTTCTATCCATTTCAGTTGCTTCAAATTTCTGAATCAACATTTTCATTTCTTCTAGATTATTTGCTACGCCCTCTAAGGTCTTTGTATCCTCAAATGCAAGACTTGTTACCATCTGAACTCGCGTATTTTCAGCATACTTAGCCATTTTAATCAAATATGTAGAGGGAATGATTCCATTAACGTACATCGTTTCACTGTTTTCATTTAATTGATTGGCTTGAAATAAATTGAACATGCTTAGTGCAACAAATACGAAAATTACAATACCAAATGCCAGTAACATTTTCCCGAACAACTTCATTTGAAATCCACTCCATCTCATTGTTATCCTAACCTAACCCTGTCCTACTCAATAGGTCTAATTACCATTAATTATATCCGCATATCTCATAATAAAAAAGACCCACCTGTGACCATTCATTGAACTCTAAATAATTCTACCGCTGATTAGCTATCTATTATTTCTACCCTATTAGATTTACTAGTAAACAAAAATATTCCTCCCCTACGCTTGAACTGCGCATGGAAGGAATACATTTGTTAACCTATTTCTTCTGAATGATCCATAAAGGTAAGTTGTACGATGTGAATAATCATACCCACAGTGATGAATAAAAAACCCCATCCTAGTATTTTTTGCTCTAACTCCAAGTAGTTATTACACAGTTGAATCGGTGAATCTACGTACAACCAGCCCATTAAGCCAAACATGGATATATAATTTAAGAAGACAAAACTTTTCCCTAGCATTTGTAGTTTCTCCCAGCTATGTCGTAAAGCTAGCCCCGCCAAAGGGAGGCCAACGAATTTAAACAGCTCAATATACCAAATGGTTAGTGCTTCATCCATCGCCCTTGGAAGCATCCAATACATGGTCATAAAGACGACAATTAAAATACCGGGTATGCCGTTACCATTCCATTTTTCAAAAAAAGAAGGATATCTTTCTAGTAGACACTTCCCCATTAGCCAACCCGCCACCATCAGTAAAGGGATTTGAACAAGCATATGCAAAATCATAATCGATTCCACTAGGGCAATAATGGGGGGAACCCATAACAGTATATACAAAACAATGCCTACGATTGTTTGTTTCATAACTATACGGCCCCCTCATCTCTTTACTCTTGCACTTAGATCACTTTTACTTGCTTTGTCTCACTGCTAATCGATTTTTTATTTCTCCCGAAAATATAGCGGACGAAATGAAGGACAAATATAGTAATGCCGATGACTACAAATATGCCCGAAATTGCTCCGACTTGAGCTGGCCCCATCCATTCGGGTATATGTGTGGCAAAACGGCGCGGCGTACTAATGGCACCCGAAACAAGGAACGATACACAAACGCCAAACATCGACAACGCATAGAGGACGAATGCAAACTTATCCAAGCCATTAGTTTTCAATTGACTATCATTTTTCGCTAGGAAATACATAAAGCCAAACATCATCGCAATGACACCGAGTCCCATATACATATGAAAGTGCCCAGGCACCCATTTTGTATTATGCATGACGTGATTGACGACAATCGCTGAGTCAACAAGTGCCGGAACGACACCAGCCGTCCAACCAAACATCGATAAAAAGATTAACGATGAGCCCATATCCCATTTGATACCTGATTTATACACAATCATCAATGCTCCATAAGCCGTAATAATTAATACAGGCAAACCATTTGCGTATGACAAAATTTGTCCGAGAATTAATATCCATTTTGGCATGGCACTATCCATAAGAAGATGGTGAGGATAGACAATCATTGTAAATAACGTTGACATTGTCCAGGCAATTAAAAATGGTTTATTGGCCTTCCAAGGTCGACCCGTATAGCGTGCCAAAATTTCATAGACAGCAATAACAGCCATATAAATCGTAGCGTTTGCGAAAATATGTCCAAATGCGTACGTTAAGTTTTTAGCCAGTAGCGGGTTAAATGTAAATGCAGGATTGATAACACTAATCATATTGACGATCAGCACAGTCGCGCCGGCAGTCAGCGCTGAAATATTAACGATTGTTACCATTGTACTCGCCACAACCGTTGCAGGCGGTGCATCTTTTTCAGCCTTTTTCCCGGCAATGACATCCCAACCAAGCCCTTTGCCAAGGCTTCCGTACTTTTTAATAATTGCTCGACCTGTATCAATATAAAGTAACAGGAAGCCAACGCCTAAAATAAGCATACCCCCTAGGTAAAGCAAAGCACCTGTCGTACCCCAAGCGCCCGCCGACAGTGCTGGAAGCGGATACAAAAATGTCCATGCGCTCGCATATTCAAATGAGAATATCCCGATAATCGTCATGACAACACCTGTTAAAAATAAAATAAGATTTAGATTGAAAACCTTCTTCGATAACTCTACATAATGACTAAGGAAATACCACATTATTGCTGACGCCGCAAGCGCTGCTGAACCAATCATCGCCGTACCATGTATTGTTAAAAATTGATAAAAGCCTGCTGCTGATAATTCTATAAGTCCACCTTGTGCAGCCAACATCAAGACTCCAAAAATCATTCCCACAATGACGACAGCACCTGAAATAATCATTTGCGTCACAACTTTATCGTCCCTTGATTTTAACGGCATATATTTATGAGTTGTAGCCATTCCCCATACACTCCCTTTCTACTTCACTATAATTTGATCCATCATGATATGGTGCGCCAATCCACAATACTCTAGGCAAAGAACTTTATAAGTGCCAGGCTTATCAAATGTAATATAGACGACATTGGTATATTCCGGCATCGCTTGCGTTTGAGCTATTAAATTCATCTCTTCATCATAAATGCCAAAGCCATGCGTCACATCTGCGGTCGTCACATGAAATTCAATAGACTGACCTACATCAAACTCTCTTTCACTAATCGTCCAACCAAATTGGAAAGCCTCAACATCGACAATAACCGGCTCATTGCCTTCACTGTACACAGGCTGATTGAAAGGCAACTCCCTTAACGTATAAATCATAGCGGCTATCATTAAAATTACAACAAACGTCCCGTACACTTTACGGATTTTATACCACTTTTTCACGATTGGCTCATAGTCATGTTTTTGTGTTGATTTGACTGCGACAAAACTGAAAACAAATGCAATTACCAAGATAAACAGCAAACTCACTACCCATGCCACTGTTTGGACCATTGTAAAATCCTCCTTCACGTTTTCACATAAAAAAACACATTCTATTATCAACGGCTACTTCAGCCCGGATACTTCTAGTTAACGATTTTTCACATAGTCACACTGTGATATAAATCACTTATATACCCGTAATTACCTTGCAATTGTGGATAATCGGTGAACGAATTTTCGTTTAAATTGAAAATAACGAACAAAATCAAGAGATATTTATTGACAATAAACCGATTATACTTTCAAAGAAAAACAACAAAAAAACCTATGATACGACGCCACTCTTAGCGAATGAGTAGCATCATACATAGGCAACTTTTATAACGGAAATATAATCGGAATCGCAATCATCATAACGATAAACATGACAATTTGCAATGGAACTCCAACTTTAACGAAGTCAAAAAACTTATAGCCGCCCGCCGTCATGACAAGCGCATTGGTCGGAGATGCAACAGGCGTGGCAAATGCCATACTGGACGCAACCGCCACGGCGATTAAGAACGTATAAGGACTAGCATCCAAGCTAATCGCCGCATTCATGGCAATCGGCGCAAACAACACAGCCGTTGCTGTATTACTAATGAATTGCCCGAACACCATCGTGATAAAATAAATTCCTGCTAGTACGCCAATTGCCCCAAATCCACCAAGCATGGTAATAATACCTTCTGACAGCATGACCATACCACCCGTTTTTTCCAATGCTGACGCCATGGGTAGCATTGCCGCAATGAGCACAATACTTTCCCAGTTAATTTTACTGTACGCATCATCCATATTGCGCACACAGCCCGTAACAATCATCAATATAGCCCCGATTAATACCGAAATAACAGCTGGGAATACTTCAAAAATCATCAATAACACCATTAACAGCATAATGCCCCCAGCAATTGGCGCTTTACCATTTGCCGCTGCCATACTCGCATGTTCTTTCGGCTGTCCAACAACGACAACATCTCTCGTTTCTCTTGCCAGCAATTCAATTTCATCCCACGAACCTTGCACTAACAACGCATCACCAAAACGCAAACGTTCCTTCGACATTTCTTTTAACACATATTCTCCACGACGATTAATGCCTAAAATATTCAAGTTGTATTTCTCCCGGAAACTAATACCCCGAACGGTTTCACCCATTAAACTAGAATGAGGCGTCAATAGTACTTCTGCGATGCCTAGCTGTTTAGATACGAGTTCATCAGCTTCTGATGCCTCTTGCTCAATCGCTAGTGAAAAATCTGCCACGAATTTCTCAATATTGTTTAATGAACCTTGAATTTGCAAAATATCCTTTGCTTGAATAATGCTCGTCGGACCCGCCATTTCCTGATACGTCATCGGCAACAAATTAATGCCTTCGGTCGATTTCCGTTCAATGGTCAAAATACATAATTGGTAAGCTCCTGGAATTTTTAATTGCGACAGCCGCTCGCCTATCATCACCGAATCCTCTGGCACGCTCACGCGGAATAAATGACCGCCTAATTGGTAGTCAGAAGCCAGCTGTTTTGGTGACAGCTGATGCTCGTCTTTCGAATTATTTCTGCGTTTTTCATTGGGCAATAAAATATTGCGAACGGCATACAAGTAAATGATACCGACAACAACACCGATAATCCCAATCGGCGTAATCTCAAAAAAGCCTAACTTTTCATAGCCAGAGTCCACCAATTTCTGACTAATAATTAAGTTCGGTGGGGACGCAATTAACGTTAGCAAGCCTGAAAAACTCGCCATATACGACAGTGGGATTAAAAACTTCGATGGACTGCTTTTCATACTAATCGCTACGCTGACGACAATCGGCAGCATCAACGCAACTGTGCCCGTATTGCTCATGAAAGCTCCGACAGCCGCTACAATAACGAGTAACAAAATGAATAATTTCTTCTCGCTATCCCCCGACGACCGTAGCAAGACATTACCCGCCATCTGGGCTAATCCCGTCCGTAAAATACCAGCTCCCACGATAAATAAACCCGCAATCATAATGACCACAGAGTTGGAGAAGCCGACAAGTGCTTCTGTCGCATCTAAAATGCCTGTTAGTACGAATGCCAATAATGCCAGCACCGCCACAAGATCAGCGCGAACCCGATTGCTCATGAATAAAATAATGCTAATTCCTAAAATGATAAATGTAATAATAAGATGCAATGAACTCGAATCCTTTCTATTTGTGACCGGCATGGCCCTTATTATGTTCGACTTATATAGTAATTGTATACCAGCACGAATAAAAGTAGCGCTGGTAACAGCAATTTTCTGTGAACTTATGCAGGATGTATTGTCTACTAAGAGAACATGATTTAATCTCACACAGCTTTTATAAAACCTGTTTCAATGAAAAAAAACCTTCCAAATGGAAGGCTTTTGTCTTTCAATCAATAATAAGGTGAAATCAAAATATACACCAACACACCCGTAAAACTAACATACAGCCAAATCGGCATCGTCCAGCGCGCGATTTTCTTATGACGCGCATTTTCCCGATTCCAAGCACGCGCTACACTTGTCAGCGCAAGTGGCACGATTGCTGCCGCCAAAACGATATGCGTGATGAGGATAAAGTAATAAAATCCTGCCATCAAGCCTTCTCCCCCATAAGGTGTAGAAGGAGCTAAATAATGATACGTGACATACGTGAGCAAGAACAAAAATGTCGTTGAAAATGCTGCGTAAATGAAGCGCTGATGCACGGTGACATTACGCTTCAAAATCGCAACGAGCGCACACACTAAAAATATGAATGTGAAACTGTTCAAAATCGCGTTCGTCAACGGTAAAATTGTTAGATCAAATGCGTCAAAATTCTTTTCTCCCCGCATTCCTGATAACGCACCAATTGCACCGATTAAAATAACGGATAGAGCAATAATAAATGGCTTATAGTTGCGTTTTTTAAACGGCTTGCTAAAACTAGTATTCATACATGATTCACTCCAATAGGATTTTAAATGGTTGCTTAGAAAAGTCTACCACACCATCACCTATAAAAACGTTTCCAGCGTGGAAGTTCATTAATCTGTCAAGAAAAGATAACTTATGTATTGTACATGAAAAACAAGTCGATTATCTACATGAACTTCGTACAGATACTATCAAAACTAACAAAATAGCAAAATTACGCCGATTATCTAACACAATGACCGTAACACTCGTATTCGCCGCCAAAGATCCCGTTTATAATCATGCGGTTATTTTGAAAGAAGAGTTAGGATTTAGATTTAAATAAACAACCGTCATGGGCCATAATTTCAAAAAAAAATTCGGTATAATCCTTTGGTGTTGACTAATACTATCGTGGAGAACACAGTCTTCTGTCAGCACAGCAAGGTTTGGAGGAGTCGTATGTGAAGTATTTGGGCTTGAAAATCGGTGTCATCCTTATTTTGTTTTTCTCAATCGCTTATGTTACTTTGGCAACAGAAAAAGGAAGGCCTTATTATGAGAAAAAAGGATATGTCCTCTGGGAAATCAAAACTGAAGAGAAAGTAATAGCTCTTACATTTGATGACGGACCAGACCAAACCTACACAACTCAGATTTTGGACTTACTTGCCAAATACGATGCGAAAGCAACCTTTTTTGTTATTGGTGAACGAGCAGAAAAATACCCAGATCTTATCTACAAACTAGACAGTGAAGGCCATGAAATTGCTAACCATACGTATACACATCCTCATTCAATCACGCCCGAAAAACTTGAGAAAGAATTAAAAAAGACCAATGAAGTCATCCATGATATAACAGGTACTTATCCGTTGCTGTATCGGCCTGTTGGGGGAAATTATAATGATAATATCATTAATACCGCTGTTAAAAATGGCTACAAGGTAATCATGTGGTCATGGCATCAAGATACCGAAGATTGGAAAAGGCCGGGTGTAAATAGGATTGTAACCAAAGTGATGTCAGGTGCTGCCCCCGGGAATATTGTATTGTTTCATGATGCAGGTGGCGATCGTTCTCAAACCGTACAAGCACTTGAGAAGATTCTGCCGGAACTACAAAAGCAAGGCTATTCATTTGTAACGGTATCAGAGTTGTTAGATAGGACTAGTGTCGAAGTAATTAAAAAATAATATACTGGGTTCCACCATGATTCAACATCATAGTAGAACCCAGCCCCCTCATCGCTGCCCCGAATAGCTACCAGACTTGCCATTTTTCATCGGCAGCTGCTTTATTACAAAAGGAACAATTCGCCCCTTCTCTTTGGCCAATGTAGCCATAAAGATATTAGCCTCTGCTACAATCGCAAACAATAGCGTCCCCACAACGACATGCAGCATCGCCCAAACGATATCAATCGCTGTCACAATCGTTAAAATACCCAAGACAATTTGAACCGCAATTGTCACTGAAATAAAGCTAAATCGTTTCTGAAATGAAGCGCCCCATCCTTTTGCAAAAGACCAATACGTCAGCAATAAGCTGTATACGGCCAAAATAACACCCAACATTCGATGTATCGTTTGAATCTGTTCAGGACCCGTGCTCGGCATGACCGAATCACCACATGTCGCCCAGCCACAACTCGTGCCGATAAAATCATGCTTCACATAAGCACCTACAAAAAGAATAAGGAGGACTAAACCTAGTAACACCTTGATGTGCCGAGTTATTTTCTTCTGTTGCTGATTGCTAAGCGCAATACGATGGCGTCCAGGCTTCGTCGATCGTCGACAAATCACTAATACACAAGCAAGGAACAGCATCGCTATAATTAAATGCCCCGCGATAATAAATGTCGGGAGATGATACCAAACAATAATCGCCCCAAGCACCACTTGAAGAGCAAGCAAAGCTACCATCCAATAGGCTGCCCTACGAACGGTATGTTCCATCTTCGCGCGCACAACCTTAACAAATAGAATAATAGTTAGAATTCCAAGAACAGCCCCGATGACCCGATGTGCAAACTCAATCAACGTATCCCCTTGCAAATTTGGAATCACTTTCCCATTACATAAAGGCCATTCCGGTCCGCAGCCCATCCCTGATTGTGACGACGCCACATATCCCCCGAACACGATTAAACCAAAAGTGATAACTGCTGTTAACAACGCCAAGCGCTTAATCGACAAATTCAGTCCCCCTTTTTACTATATTTTTTTAAATGACATCCCGCTTTCAATATTGCCAATAATCCCTCAAATTATAAGCAATAAATATGAAGTTTTTAAGTAGTTTGCCAATTAATTTCCTGAATAAAAAGGCCACCTGTATCTGTTCTTCTTATGTGTATAACTTTCCTCGCCATCGGTTAGGTTACTAGCAAGTTCCGGTGAAAGGATGAGCGACTTGAAAACAAAATGGAGCGTACTAATCATCGTCCTACTAGCTTGCCAATTCATCATCATTGCTTGTAGTGATAAAAATATCGTCAAGGACAAACCCGATGATGATGAAAAACAATCCCTTGGCGAACAGTATGGCTTTACTTCATTTGATGTAGCGATTGACACGAAGGATAAGAAACAAGCCGTCATTGCGAACTATGAGGAAAAACCCGATAAGACAGAGGCCATGTACGAGAATAAAATGGAGGATGCTTACTTGCACGGTAATCAAGCGATGGATAAACTCGATAAAATTTTCCAAGAGATGGATTTGGATCCTGAAGCAGATGACGAGGATTTGATCAAGCAAACGGCGGAAGCATTCGGGATAATGGATTATAAAACGTTGAAACTAACAGTGACATTTAAAGGCCATGATGCGAAAAAGTTGATGATGTCAAAGTAAAGGAGTTTGAACGAGAGGAAGCATCGAAGGAGGATGCTTCTTTTTTTGATGAATAAACTTCACATCGTTTTATCTGTTCAATAATTTGTAATATTTAGGGATAGCGTAATTAAAAAATTGCGCTATAATTTAATTTCGTGGAATCCAACTTGAATCACCTCTTTTTTTCATCATTCATGTGAAATTCTTCACAAACATTTCATATTTTCTTCACACTTCACAAAAAACACCATGATTTTACTTAGATTAGGAGAGATGTGGCGCCCATTTGTACCTGTTCACCAAAGTCAGTCCCTAAAAACATGTAGAAAGATAAAAAGAGCCGGAGGAAATTGACATGAAAGAAACAATCGCGACGATTAGTAATATGGCCGTTTCTAAAATTAATTTATTGAACTCTAGTAAAGCTAGATACTTCACTGTGACAATGATGGCGGGATTTTTCGTAGGATTAGGTGTTGTGCTGATTTATACGATTGGTGGGATGCTAGGGCCATCGGGTTTTGCAGGTACAAAGCTTGTCATGGGGATGGCATTCGGCGTTGCGCTTAGCCTCGTCCTTATGGCTGGAGCCGACCTTTTCACGAGTAATAATATGATTATGACCATCGGGACCTTAATGAAAAAAACAACTGGATACGATACTTTCAAAGTGTGGACCTATAGTTATTTCGGAAACTTTGTCGGCTCCATTGTCGTTGCAGCGTTATTTTTCTATTCCGGCCTGGCCTCCGGCGCGACAGCCGATTTCATCACAACAGCAGCTAGTGGCAAGATGAATACGCCATTCATGGAGTTGTTTGTCCGCGGGATTCTGTGTAATATTCTTGTCTGTTTAGCTGCCTGGTGTTCCATCAAATTAAAAGATGAAACAGCTAAACTAATTATGATTTTCTGGTGCTTATTTGCCTTCATCACTTCTGGTTTTGAGCACAGCATCGCCAACATGACATTGCTATCTATTTCACTCATGGTTCCCCACCCTGAAACTGTTTCGATGGTAGGATTGGCAGCAAACTTAGTACCCGTCACTATCGGCAATATCATTGGGGGTGCATTATTCATCGGGGCAGCTTATTGGTATGGCGATTCGAGCAAAAGCCCCGTGGAACAAAAACATAGGGCTTCGGCAAAAGTGTGACAGGTCAGAATTTCATTAAATTTATAAGCCAAAAGCCCCGAAATGACGATAACTCTGTCCAATTGGTCGATAACTCTTAACAAATGATCGATAACCTTTGGCAATTGATTGATAACTTCCTGCAATTGATCGATAAGTTTCCAATGATGCTAAATAAAATAAGAGCAGTCCAAAAAGTTAGTGAACGCTAACTTCTCGGACTGCCCTTTGATTCATAACCCTAGTGAAATATATTTCACTTCTATATATTCATCTATCCCATGATGACCGCCCTCGCGACCAAGACCACTTTGTTTAAAGCCGCCAAACGGAGCTTGTGGTGTCGATGGCAGTCCGTCATTCAAACCAATAATGCCGTATTCAAGCTTCTCAGTTATTCGGATGCCCCGCGTAATATTTTCTGTGAAAACATAAGCTGCCAGTCCATAAATCGAATCATTAGCCCGTTGAATGACCTCCACTTCCGTCGAAAATGTACTAATGGGCAATACAGGACCGAATGTCTCCTCTCGCATACAAACCATATCATCTGTGACGTTTGTCAAAATCGTTGGTTCAAAGAACAAGCCACCTCTCCCAGTGCCGCCAAGTTCAAGGGTTGCGCCTTTTTCTTGTGCATCATCGACATGTTGTTGTACTTTTTCAACCGCGGAGGCATCAATGAGCGGACCAATATCCACGCCTTCATCTAATCCATTACCGACCTTCAACTGCTTCGCTGCTTCAACAAGCTTGTTAGTAAACAGTTCCGCAATTGATTCCTGCACATAAACACGGTTGATACAGACACAAGTTTGACCTGCATTGCGGAATTTCGCCGCCAGTACACCCGCTACCGCCTTATCCATATCGCAATCTGCCATAATAATGGCCGGCGCATGTCCACCTAGTTCCAGTGATACTTTTTTCACTGTTTCCGCCGCACCTTGCATTAAAGTCTTACCGACTTCCGTCGATCCTGTAAATGTTAGTTTGCGGACACGCTTATCTCGTAACCAAGCCTCCCCAATTGTTTTGGAATCCCCCGTCACAATATTAACGACGCCATCTGGAATACCCGCCTGTTTCGCTAATTGGACTAATTTAATGGCTGTGAGTGGTGTTTGCCCCGCCGGCTTAATGACAACCGTACAACCTGCTGCCAAGGCTGGCCCAACTTTCCGTGTAATCATCGCCGCCGGAAAATTCCACGGCGTAATGACTGCAGCTACTCCTACGGGCTGTTTATGCACAAAAAGGCGCTTATTACGCTGTGTAGCAGGTATAATCTCACCGTAAATCCGCTTGCCTTCTTCCGCATACCAAGACATAAACCCATTCGCATAATTGATTTCACCACGCGCTTCTAAAAGCGGCTTCCCTTGCTCTTGCGTCATCGTCGTCGCCAAATCTTCCGTCTGCTGCTTAATCAAATCATACCAATCGCGAATCAATTCACTACGCTCATAAGCCGATAAACCTGACCACTCTCCAAACGCCGCATAAGCAGCATCAACAGCTAATATTGCTTCCTCACTACTTCCATTAGGGACAGTTGCAAATATTTCTCCTGTTGCAGGATTACTCACTTCTATGACGGGTAGGTCATGGCCAACTTCTTTGCCGTTAATGATCATGTGATAGGCTTTCATATTTATTCACTCCCATTATCCGATTATCTGTTAATTCTATCATAATTATTGATGGAACATACTATCCCCTCTTCTGTTACAATAAAAGAAATACAACATGACTTAGGAGGACTATTATGGGTAAAAACATAGTCGCCTATCTTACGCTAGTAATTGGTTTGCTTATTTTTTCTGGTTGTTCAAATGACATCATTGAACCCGTATTCAATTTAGACAACGGCGATTCAAATGAAGTCTCACAACCAAATGGTACGATGAAAGTCCATTACATAGACGTTGGACAGGCGGACGCAACTTTACTTCAGCTCATTGATCAAAATGAAACCATCAATCTACTCATTGATACAGGAGATTGGAACGCATCCGATGTGGTCACTTACCTTCATTCACAACAGATCAAAGACATTGACATCATTGCCGTAACACATCCTCATGCCGACCATATTGGTCAGTTAGATAAAATTATTGAGGAATTTCCCGTTACAGAGGTGTGGATGAATGGCGAAACTGCGACTTCTCAAGCGTTTGCGAAGTCACTAGAAGCGATTGAAAAGCACGATGTGGATTATTATGAACCTGAAGTTGGCGAAGTCTTTGACATCGGACCGCTTGAAATAACAATTCTTCATCCCGATTCTTTATCAGCCAATACAAATAATAATTCACTCGCGATGCGGTTACAATATGGGGAAGTCTCGTTCCTCTTCACGGGGGATGCTGAACAGCAAGCCGAAAACGCGATCCTCAGTAGCGGTGCAAACATCAAAGCAAAAATTTTGCATCTCGGACACCACGGCTCTAATACGTCAAACACACCTGAATTCGTCCAAGCCGTCAACCCAGAAATTGCGATTTACTCCGCTGGTGTCGATAACTCGTATGGACATCCTGATGTTGAAATCATCAATCAAATGACTTCAAATAATATCCCGCTTTACGGCACAGACACACACGGCACGATTATTGTTGAAACCGATGGCAAAACCTATACCGTTATGACTAATAAACAAGGAACACTTCCCCGCCCACCAGCGGGACAAGCTTGTCTGGATATCAACACGGTCAGTGAAACAGAACTCCAAGAAATCACACATATTGGGCCTGCTCTTGCAAATGCATTAATCAAACTACGACCTTATCGTTCCGTCGACGAGCTTACCAACATTAAAGGCATTGGACCCGCACGTTTGCATGATATTAAATCGCAGGGGCTTGCCTGCGTAGGAGGTTAACAGATGTATTCAGGTTATCTCGATCGCTTTACAGATACGAATAATGCACTTATTGTCGTTGATGCATTGCAACAGCAATTCCACGTTGCGGCTGCTTTACTGCCAGTAGACAGCACAGTGGGCACTTGGTTTACGATGGATATTCAAGAGGAAAATATTATTGCCTTGCAAATAGATGTGGACAAAACGCAGGCGATTGCGCGAGAAGTAGAAGAACGGATGCAGCGATTGAAATCGAGAAAATCTAGTCGGTTTAAACGTCAATGAAAGACGTCTGCACAAACTAAACAACGATTTCCAAGAAGTTCACAACGTTTCCTGCGCACTAGGCAACATTAACGCGAAACTTAGCAACGTTTCACTAAAACTAAACAACGTCTGCACAACTAAACAACGATTCCCATGAAGTTCACAACGTTTCCTGCGAACTAGACAACATTAACGCGAAACCTAACAACGTTTCACCAAAACTTAACAACGTTTGCACAACTAAACAACGATTCCCATGAAGTTCACAACGTTTCCTGCCAACTAGGCAACATTAACGCGAAACCTAACAACGTTTCACTAAAACTAAACAACGTCCGCACCGCCATACCCAAAAGCCGGAAGAGAAAATCTTCCGGCTTCAACTTTAAACTCTATTCACTTCAACTGCTCATACTGCTCAACAATCGCCTCAAACAACATGGTCCCAGGCTGCAATCCTGTAAATGTTTCAATCGCCTGTTGAAGCCCTTGCCGCTGAATCGTCTCTTGAATGATTTTTGCATCTGGATCTTCCATATAATCGTAACGCAATGCAGCTGCAATACCGATGACCAAATGCTTTGGAGTCTCCTTAAACAAATCGACATATTGCTGGGCAGGTCCAACAAAACGATCATTTGCTTGTAGTTTACGGACAGGCGAACGCCCCACTCGTGCTGTATCATCTACGATAAATGGATTAGCAAAACGACCGATGATTTTTCGAATATAATCATCATGCGCTTGCTCATTAAAACCATATTTTGCAATGAGTAACTTGCCCGTTTCTTGTAAAGCTTTCTCTGTGAAACTTCTAATTTCTTCATCCGCCAGCGTCTCATGAATGGTCTGAATTCCGGCTAAATAGCCTAAATAAGCAGCCGTAGCGTGGCCAGTATTTACGGTATATAGCTTTCTTTCAATATACGGCTGCAATTCCTGTACAAAGAGGATCCCTTTAATAGGAGGATTTTCTCCCATAATTTGCGATTCATCCACAACCCACTCGTAAAACGGTTCGACCTTGACCAATAGCTTGTCTTCATTCGTCTGATTTGGAACAATGCGATCTACTGCCGCATTTGGAAAACTAAAGCGCTTATCAAATTGAACTTTTTCCGTCTCACCTAGCTGCTCATAGACTTTCTTCTTGAGCAAAGCACTGCCACCAATCATATTTTCACAAGCAATAATCGTTAATGGCTCGTCTGATTGGATAAGGCGTTCCTTCAACCCTTTAGCCAATAAAACAGCGATATGAGGCAACACATTTGGTCCAACTGCCGCCGACACAAAATCCGCTTTGACAATCGCTTCGATGACTCGCTCTGGGTCCGTCGCACTATTAATAGCCCACACATCTTTGACTAGCAATTCTTCCTGTGAAGCATTCGCAAGTTGGACGAGATACTGTTGTTTTTCATTGATTAAATCGACCAGCTCGCTATTGACATCGATAAAGCAAGTTTCATAGCCAGATTGATACAATAAGCTACCGATAAATCCTCTTCCTATATTCCCCGCGCCAAAGTGAACTGCTTGCATACTCAGTTCACTCCTTCAAAAAACGCTAATATATCTTCTTTTGAAGATGCCTTGACAATCGCTTCAACATTTTCCTCTTCAGAAACAACGATAGCAATGTTCGAAAGAATATCTAAATGCTCATCGCCTTTACCAGCTATACCAAAGATCAATTTCACGATATTGCCATCTCCAAAATCAATACCTTCTGGTACTTGAATAATTGCGATACCCGACTCCTTCACTTGCTCCTTGGCGTCATCTGTTCCGTGTGGAATCGCTACAAAATTGCCCATAAACGTCGTCGTCATTGCTTCGCGTTCCAACATTTTCTCTACATAGCTTGGCTCAACATACCCTCGCTCAACAAGGAGTTGTCCCGTAAAACGAATCGCTTCTTCTTTTGTTGCAAACCCTTTATTTAATACAATATTATCCACTGATAGAATCTCTAAAGTCATTGTCAACACTCCTCAATTAGTTTGTTTTTTCATGTATAAACTGCTCAAATTTATTCGCCAAATACGTATGAATCACTGTTTCATCGCCAGTTTCAAACAGCTCAATACTTTTTTCATTTTCGATAATTAGTGCACTAATTAAACTAAGCACTTCTAAACCGGGTTCATGGTACGGATGAGGTGATAATAGAAGTAATAACTGGCTCACTTCAACATCTGTTCCGTCCATTGCTTTCAGTACAACTGGATCTTGAAGTGTGTACATCGTAAACGAAGGCTTAAGCACCTGTTCATGACGTGTATGGAACAAAGCAAGCTTTGTTTCTGGAATGCCAATTCCTCCAATGGCTTCCCTGGCAAATAGAGCATCCGCAATCATTTCAGCATCTGTTATGATTGCTTTCTTTTCCAATGCAAGACAAGCTTCACGTATGCACTGTTTTGCAGATATTGGTCCTCGGTATGACGTAAGATTGAAATTCAACAATATCTCAGACACAGCCCCCGTATATAAATAAAGCTTGTTCATTCTGTTCTTAACCTCTTCAATCGTTGAGTCACTTTCAATCAATGCAGGCGCCGATTTTTCAATCAACATCTGCCTTCTTGCATACAGCTGTACTTGCTTAATTTCTTCTGCGGTCATAAATGGACTGACAATTAAATATTCCCGCGGGAAGTCATGTAAGTAAATGGTTGAAATAACCAGATCTCTATCCTCAATTTGAAGTTCTTTTAATTCGAATAAAGAAACGTTCTTAGTTTGTGCAATTTCAGGAATTTCACGTTGAAGCCGGGATATCAGCATTTTTGATGTCCCAATACCACTGGAACAAACAACATATGCGGTTAAATCCCTCTCCCCCTTCAAGCCAAGCAGTGCAGAACCAAAGTGCATGACTAGGAAGCCAATTTCTTCATCAGGAATTTGTAAGTCTGGAAACACTTTTTCCACTGCTTCTTTGACCAGCAGAAACAAATCCTCATAATCTTTACGAATGCTTGGCAATAATGGGTTCGTAATGCCCATATTTTGTCGAATTCGATAAATGGCCGGCTTCAAATGTGTAACAAGCCCTTCCAAAAGGGACTCGTCATTCATCAATTCATAACCTGTTTCCTCTTCGATGAAGTGCATCAATTGCTTCGCTTGCATAACGGTTTGCAAATTGGCCGCTTCAAGCAATTCCCCTTTATGCTGGCGAAGTTTTGCGCCTTGAAGATGCATCGTAATATAGCCGATTTCAGCCTCAGGTATAGCAATTTCAAAGCGAGCCGCCATCTTATCAATAATTTCCTGTGCGATAGCGAATTCCGCTTCCATTTTTAATTGCCCCAAATACTGTTGGTCCATTTCAATATTTTCACCTAGTAAGATACGTTCAATCGCCAACGCAAGATGCACAAGCAAGCCAACATACGCACTATCTGTAATCGGAAATGGCAGAACCCGTTGTAAGTCCTGCATCACATGCTCGATAATCAATAATTTTTCCCGATCAACAAGATGCAATAATCGCTCCGAAATTGAATGCTCCTGGCTGACAGAACTTTTCTCAATACGCTCTTTAATGAGCGACAAAAACTCATCTTCCTTTAACGTTTTGGCAATGGTATAGCTCATGGCCCTTCGTTTCGCTTTTTCTGATCCGCTTATTTCAATCCCATAGCCTCTTCGTTTCACAATCGACAGTTCAAACGGTTTCATTTGCTGCTCCAGCTTTAGTAAATCCGTACTAATCGTCGCAATGGTGACACGTAATTCATTGGCAAGCGCAAAAAGCTTCACAGGCTCAGATGATTCGAACAATATGCACAGGATCATCGTCTGCCTTTCTTCTAACGTATATTCACGAAAAGTAAATACATTCAGCTCTCTTTTCAAGTCCTCTTTATGTTGGTTAGCACCTATAATCTGAATGCCAACCCCGGCTTTTCGCAACAGCTCCAAATGATAGCCCCGTAAAAGCTCTTCAATTCTATCCAAATCACGATGAATTGTCCGAGAACTGACATTGATTTCTTTCGATAACTCTTTGATAGTCAGTTCTTCTTGCCGGTCAATCAACACCTCGATAATTGCTTTTTCACGAGCCGAAATATACATCGTAAACACCCCATTAACGCTGCATTTTCTTGCCATTAGCAAAACTCAGCCCATAAATAGGCCGAGTTCTGCTATTCCTTATGATTACTTCAACTTTTCAAGTAGCTCATCGTATTTCGGGCTATTCAAGAAGTTTTCGACTGATATATGATAGGCATTTGGTGCTTTGGCCTGTGCCCGATCTGTTAAATCTTTATGAGTAATCACAACTTCCGCATCTACTGGCAAGTTATTAATTGCCATATTTGAAACTTCAACATCTAAGCCGGCTTTCTTCACTTTATTCCTCAAAATCGAAGCACCCATCGCACTAGATCCCATCCCTGCATCACATGCAAAAATAATATGTTTAACAGCTGAAAGTGATACTTCTTTAGCTACTGCTTGTTGCATAAAGTCTGCCGCTCGACTTTCTTTACCTTTTAATGCAGACGTTTTTTCCGTCGCTTTCAACAAATCATCTTCTTCAGTTTGTTTACCCGTTTTTAGAATAATCGATGCCACGATGAATGACACAAGCGTTGCAAAGAACACACCGGCAATAACAGCTAAATAACTGCCTTTTGGTGTCATCGCTAGGATGGCAAAAATACTACCAGGTGATGCCGCCGCAACCAAGCCACCTCCAAATAATTGAAGTGTAAATACGCCCGTTGCGCCTCCCGCAATTGCTGCAACCAATAGCAATGGCCTCATTAAAATGTACGGGAAGTAAATTTCATGAATTCCTCCAAGGAAATGAATGATTCCTGCGCCTGATGCTGTTTGCTTCGCCATACCTTTACCAAAAATCATATAAGCGAGCAATATCCCAAAACCAGGTCCTGGATTAGCCTCCAACAGGAAGAGAATCGATTTACCTGTTTGAGTAGCTTGCTCAATTCCGATTGGACCTAACACACCATGGTTAATGGCATTATTTAAAAATAATACTTTTGCCGGCTCTACTAATATACTTGCAATCGGCAATAGATTGGCATCGACAATCGCTTGCACACCTGATCCAAGTGCTTTATTCAACGCCTCTACTACTGGTCCAATTCCTTTAAAAGCAACCAGCGCTAAAAAGAATCCAATAATACCTGATGAAAAGTTATTGACAAGCATTTCAAAGCCGGCCTTAATTTTTCCTTCAATTAATTTATCAACCCACTTAATCACCCATCCACCTAAAGGTCCTACAATCATTGCACCTAGGAACATTGGAATTTCTGCCCCTACAATGACCCCCATTGTAACCGTTGCACCAACGACTCCCCCACGAATTCCATGGACAAGACGTCCACCTGTAAATCCAATTAAAATTGGTAGTAAGTAATTGATCATAGGTCCTACAAGTTGTGCAAAATCTTCGTTTGGAATCCAACCCGTTGGAATAAATAATGCTGTAATAATCCCCCAAGCAATAAATGCACCTATATTTGGCATAATCATGCCACTTAAAAAACTTCCAAAACGCTGAACTTTTACTTTAATACCAGAACCTTGTTGTTCGTTCGTCATAATTGTTAGCTCCCTTCTCCCCAGTGATGTGGTACACATCTGTTATTAACATTAACAATAAAGCGTTTACATTCGGTAAGCAATCTAATGTAAACCCTAATCTGTCACCTTCATTGTTGCCACTACTAAAGTTCGTATGGGAGGGTTTTTACTATCAATTACGCCACAGCGTAATTGAGTCCAAATTTTAAATTGTGCTTGCACAATTTATTCCTTTCAAAATTTGTGACATCCTCCGGAGGATAACTTGATTCAGCAGGGTTTGAACCCATACTGAATTAAATCAGCTACTTTACATTCAAAACGCTACTTATAGAAACGCGGGATTTCTGCTGAAGCAAGTTAGAAAAATAATTATTGTGTAAGTCTTTCTTAAGTAGATTTTTTTAATCCTAGTTATCGAGACTTCGAAATGTTCTGTTTGACAGAATAATAAATACATGATAGTTTTGAACACATCGATAATTAAATAGTAAAGCAATAGAAATAGGTGGTCTGAGAGTTTGTCAGATCTTAAAAGTGAAGCCGGTGAAACGATAATCCGGCGCGGTCCCGCCACTGTAACAGCAATATTGCTGAAGCCAGATAACTGCCTATTTTTGTACCGCTCTACCCTACGGTCGATAGGGAGTGTTAGGATGACAACGCAAATGATTTGTATGCTTTCGCATGCAAGTACGATCCGTTTCAACGGAATCAGCTACGTAAACATTTCTAACCCTCGTTAGAAGTGTTTTTTTTATTACCTAAAAAACACTTCTTCACTTCATAAAAAGAGGAGACGAATCATTATGTCAATTGTCAGCAGTACGATCGGCTACCCGTATATCGGGGGCAACAGAGAATGGAAAAAAGCGCTTGAAGCCTTTTGGGCTGGAACATTAGAGGAAAGTCTATTCCTCGAGGAAATTGAAAAACTTCGTCTCGAGCGCCTCCAAAAACAGAAAGTTGCGGGAATTGACCTGATTCCTGTCGGTGATTTCACTTTATACGACAGGATGCTCGATACAGCTGTGATGTTTGGCATGATTCCTGAACGCTTTAACTGGTCTGGTGGCGATGTATCACTCGAAACATATTTCTCGATTGCACGCGGTAATGACCAAGCAGTTGCGTCAGAAATGACCAAATGGTTCAATACGAACTACCATTACATCGTTCCTGAATATAGCCAGAAAAAACTAGTATTAACAGAGAACAAGCCCCTCAATGCCTATCTGGAAGCGAAAGAAAAGTTAGGCATTGATGGCAAGCCTGTTTTAATCGGACCATATACGTTTTTAAAACGTTCAAAAGGCTATGACAAAAAAGATATTCCTGCGTTCATTTTGCAATTAATTCCTTTATACAGTCAGATTTTGAATGAATTAGCAGATGCCGGAGCACAGTGGATTCAACTTGAAGAACCTATTCTATCAACGTCATTGACAAAAGAAGACATCCAAACTGTTACTGAAATTTACAAACAATTAAGCGTGGAAGCGTCCAATGCCAATATTTTATTACAAACGTATTTTGACTCAGTTGAGCACTATGAAGAAGTTGTTAACCTGCCTGTTGCCGGGATTGGTCTTGATTTTGCACAAGGTGCAGAGAAGAATCTTGAACAATTGCAATCACATGGGTTCCCAGCGGATAAAGTGCTTGCTGCTGGTTTAATTGATGGACGCAACATCTGGCGTGCAGACTTGCAAGAAAAAGCTACTTTGCTCGATACATTGACACAGATTGTGCCAGTGGATCGCATTTGGGTACAACCTTCCAGCAGTCTGTTGCATGTTCCGGTTACCGTGCAATCAGAGGTGCAACTGGACGCAACGATTAAAGCCGCACTTGCTTTTGCAGATGAAAAGCTTGTGGAAGTCACAACGCTAGTAAAAGGCGTACGAGAAGGGAATCATACTATCGATGACGCAGTAGTAGCAAGTGTAACAGCACGTCAAAATCTAGCGGACTTACCAGCAAGAAATCACCCTGATTTGCTAGAAGCCGTGCAAAACATTGGAGAACAAGACAGCAAGCGAAAATCGCCATTCAAAGAACGTCGTGATAAGCAGCAAGAAACATTTAATTTGCCACTATTGCCAACTACGACAATCGGTAGTTTCCCACAAACTCCCGAAGTTCGTCGTGCACGGACTAAATGGCGTAAAGGCGAGTCAACGGATGCACAATACCAAGACTTCGTTCGCGATGAAATTAAACAATGGATTGCTATTCAAGAGGAAATTGGACTAGATGTCTTCGTTCATGGTGAATTCGAACGAACAGATATGGTGGAATATTTCGGAGAGAAATTAGGCGGTTTTGTTTTCACTGAAAAAGCTTGGGTTGTTTCCTACGGCTCACGCTGTGTCAAACCACCAGTCATTTTCGGAGATGTGACATTCATCAATCCAATGACAGTTGAAGAATCAGTCTATGCCCAATCCTTAACGGACAAACCGATGAAAGGCATGCTGACAGGCCCAGTCACCATTTTGAACTGGTCATTTGTGCGCGACGATATTTCACGCAAAGAAGTTACCTATCAAATTGCACTCGCGTTGCGTAAAGAAGTTGAAGCACTGGAGGCTGCTGGCATCCACATCATCCAAGTCGACGAACCTGCCCTTCGCGAAGGCTTGCCACTCAAAAAGTCGGACTGGAACTACTACCTTGAATGGGCCATCAATGCATTCAGACTCGCGACAGCTTCCGTACAGGATACAACGCAAATTCATACGCATATGTGCTACTGTGAATTCAACGACTTCATCGACTCCATCAGCGGACTCGATGCAGACGTCATCTCTATCGAAACATCACGAAGTCACGGCGATCTCGTCTCTGCCTTCAATGACTTCTCATACGACAAAGGCATTGGCCTCGGCGTCTATGATATCCATAGCCCACGAGTACCTGAAGTCCAAGAAATGGTCGACGTCATCGAGCAAGGCTTAGGAGTACTCGAACCAAGTCAATTTTGGATTAACCCAGACTGCGGCTTGAAAACAAGAAAGCATGAAGAAACAATAGCGGCATTGAAAAACATGGTCCTTGCTACGAATAAAATGCGAGAGCGCTATGCTGTTTTGCAGAAATAATTGGTGAAAATGCGGGAGATTTTGTGGACTCGCCCGTAAATCATGCAAACTCACTTCTATTTTCATAAACTCACACTAGAAAAGCCAGCCTCCCCCCATTTCAAAACCTGAAATGGAAGGAAGGCTGGCTTTTCCCTTTATCTTCATTCAGCAGAAGCCCCCCGCTGAATGAAGATAAAGCCTCGGCGTAATTGATTATCATTTATTCGCTTTATGCACCTTCAATAACTTACCCTTTACAGTCGTCGTCCGCATTGCATCCAAAACGAGCTTGCCCTTACCATTTAAAATATCAATATACGTCTCCGTATCCTGGATTTTAATAATACCGATATCCTCGCCCGTCACACCTGGAATATTAGTAATGGTACCGACAAAGTCAAATGCCCGTAACTTCTTCTTCTTACCACCATTGAAATACAGCTTCATAATATCTTTACTTACAAGTTCACTTTTATCCTTTTTCAACTTAGGCAGTTGCTCCATTTTTTCAATGAATGCATCCTTTGCGGCTTCAACAGCTTGCTTAGATGGCGCATTTCGTTGTGGAATCTCAAAACCGATATAAGCTTCGATGTCTGCTAAGAATTTATCTTCATGAGGTGTAACAAAGGAAATTGCCTTCCCTCTTTTACCCGCACGCCCCGTTCGCCCAACTCGGTGAACGTAACTTTCATTTTCCAAAGGAATATCATAGTTAATAACATGCGTAATACTGTCAATATCAATTCCGCGTGCAGCAACATCCGTCGCTACTAAATAACGGAACTCTCCTCGCTTGAAGGCATCCATCACCGCAAAGCGATCCTCCTGCATCATACCGCCATGCAATTTATCACATGTGTAAAAGAATTTCTCAAGCTGTTCTGTAACTCCATCTACTTGATCTTTCGTTCGGCAAAAAATAATACAGCTATCTGGATTTTCAACAACTGTCACATCGCGCAACATATCAAACTTCTGCTGCTCTCTGACAATAATTAGCGAATGGTCAATTTGGTCCGTTAACGTAACCGTTGACGCAATCTCAATATTTTCGGGATTGTCCATATATTTACTACTCAATGTTGCTATCTTTTCCGGAAGCGTCGCAGAAAATAGCATCGTCGTTCTTTTTTTCGGCAATTGGTTAATAATCGCTTCAACTTGGTCGATAAAGCCCATATTCAGCATTTCATCTGCTTCATCTAACACAAGATAATCGATTTTCTCCAGCACCAGCGTCCCACGCTCAATATGATCCAATACACGCCCTGGCGTTCCCACAACAACGTGGCATTTCTGCTTCAACTCTTCCTTCTGATAAGCAAAAGGCTGCTTACCATAGACAGCAGCCGCTTTGACCCGCTTGAAACGACCAATATTCGTAATATCTTCCTTAACCTGATCCGCCAATTCACGTGTTGGCGTTAAAATAAGCGCCTGTGGCTTATTTTCATCCCAATTGACCATCTCACAAATTGGAATACCAAACGCCGCCGTCTTCCCACTCCCCGTCTGCGATTTCACGACCAAATCAGTACGGTCTAACGCAGCAGGAAGCACTTTCTCCTGTACCTCTGTTGGAGATGAATACCCGAGCCCGTCTAGCGCTCGTATAATTTCACTACTTAATCGATAATTTTGAAATGACATCCTCATCAACCTCACATTCTTCGTACATTATCCCATGAACAGGTTATATACGAAAGTATAGAGATTATTATGGTTTTTCACAAAGATAAGCTGCTGTCCGAAGACTGCAGCTTATCTTTAAAAATCTTATTTATACGTCCGTTCCGATTCACTTTTTTGTCGGTCATTCGGAGTCATCGGTTCATATTTCGGATTCAAATTCCCAATTTCTTCTAACTCAAGGGATATTTCTTCTTTCATCTTGCCTGTTTTTTTCCGTAAAGCTGCCGTGCTAATTTTATCATTTTTTTTATTCATCACAAAACCTCCCTTACTAACATTGTAGTTCTCCGTTAGTATGGTTCAGTCATTTCACTTTCATCCCAAAAGTTAGGGTTCAATTTTTAACTTACTCAAGAATACAATAAAATGAAACAAAAATTAGTGCGATTCACCTTACAGGGCAATCTTTTCTAGCCAAGTCGTGGTATTATTAAATCCTCGGGTAGTTCGGGTAAAAGCTATGAAAAATAAAATTATACAGTTAGGAGGGAGTTCATGTTTTCATTGGGACACTTTGATAATACAAAAATGAAGATTAAAGCACAGTTAGCGAATGCCATTACTTTAGTTAATCTCAGTTTTGGGGTTCTCGCCATTATTCTTGTTATAAAAGACTTAGCCCATATGAGTTTAGTATTTATTTTCCTTGCAGCTTTATTTGATCGTTTTGATGGAATGGTCGCAAGACGTTTCGATGCAGAATCTCTTTTTGGCAAAGAGCTCGATTCTTTGTGTGACCTCGTGTCATTTGGCGTTGCGCCTGCGTTATTAATCTACGAAATGGCGTTAGGTACGGAGATTTGGGCTGGCATCATTGTAACGGTTATCTATATATTGGCTGGTGCAGTTCGTCTTGCCCGCTACAATTCTACTGAATTTGATGGAGCCTTTTGCGGTCTGCCAATTACAGCAGCAGGCGTTTTGATGACACTCAGCTTTTTCCTTATTCCTTATATGCAGCCTCTATTCTTTATCATACTAATGGTTGTTCTATCGGCATTAATGGTCAGCAATATTCGTATTACAAAAGTCTAAGGCAGGGATCATTTTGAAAAAAACACTCTTTAAATACTTTGTCGAACTAACAGGCAATCCAGTAGCATCTAGCCTATTAAAATCAGTGACGACTTCCCGATGGAGTCGCCCACTGATCCAGCCTTTTGCTAACACCTATCGCATCAATGAAGCAGAAATGGAACACCCGATTCGTCATTATGACAGTTTACAAGCCCTGTTTACGCGCCAATTAAAAGAAGGCAGTCGGCAAATTGACACTTCACCCAATGCGATGATTTCGCCCGTCGATGGTGTGCTAAGTGGCGTAGGTAAAATAAATACAGATCAAACTTTTCTCATTAAAAATCATCAGTTTGGACTAAATGAAATCATGGGCACTGAAAAAAAAGCAGCTACTTATAAAGATGGCTACTACTATATTTTTTACTTGTCTCCAAGCCATTATCACCATTTCCATTATCCAATCGATGGAGAAATCGTGTCACGCTATGCACTTGGAGGTGTGTCATATCCCGTGAATAATTTGGGATTGCGCCTTGGACAGAGCCCATTCTCGACAAATCATCGGTTAATTTCAGAAGTGTCAACAGCTTTTGGCAACGTGGCCATTGTTAAAGTTGGTGCGTTAAATGTTAACAGCATTCAGCTTTATAACGCATCGAAGGAATGTGTCAAAGGACAAGATTTTGGCTATTTCAGCTTCGGCTCTACTGTTATTCTTTTCATTGAGAATCATCCAAACTTCACACCAACAGTAGGCTTAAATACGGAAGTGAAGATGGGGCAAACGGTTGGGGAATGGGTGCAATAATAAAAATGAGCGCATGAAACAGTCAATGTTTCATGCGCTCATTTATTATGTACTCGTCTATACCTTTCATTCACCGAATTCTAAGATATGCTCTCCGCTCTGCATACTCAGAACATGGCATACAAAGTTTTACCTTTTTCTCCTCTGGATTTCTGAATAAACGATATGGGCCTGCTTTCCGTTTAGACATCGAGCATTTTGAACTAAAAACACTAAACAGAGATATCCCCTCTATAAAAATGACTTATCTAGAGATACTGTCATTTCCTTCTTACTTTTCGAATAATTTGTGACAATCAGCTTAATTCACGAATCGTTCATCATTTCCCCTAGTAACGAGCTTTAAGTATGAACAATTTTTGACAAGCAAAATAGTGTGATTAAAATCACACTTCAGGTTGTAGCCCCCACCTATGATATAGGTATCAGATAGAATCTGGTAAAAATATCAAGGAGGGTTTATGATGAGAAAAGGCACGGCGCTAGGCGCAACAATGTTATCTGTATCACTGATATTGGGGGCTTGCGGATCGACTGCAGCAGTCACAGATGTGGGAAAAGTGAAAGTGGAATCGGTAAGTTCTACGGCAGATGTTAAGGTATATGCTCCTCACGAAGGGTTAAATCAACCACCCGTTCCTGTTGAATTTGAACGTGTTGGAGAGCATGAAGTCAATATTAAAATGACTTCGCAAATTACAGATATTGAAATCGCAAAAGGAAAAATGTATAAGGCGTGGACATTTAACGGAGAAGCACCAGGACCACTCCTTGTTGTCAACGAAGGTGATCTCGTCAACTTTACACTGGACAACATTGACCCTGCTGTTCCGCATAGTATGGATTTCCATTCAATGCATGTAGCACCAAATGTAGGTTTTGCAGATGTTATGCCAAATGAAGAAGGTACATTTACTTATCCTGCCAACAGACCTGGCGTTTTCATGTACCATTGTGCGACTGCCCCCGTTTTGGAACATATCGCGAACGGAATGCACGGAGTAATCATCGTCAAACCAAAAAATGGCTATCCGACTGACAATGAAGTCGACCGGGAATTTGTGATTGTACAAAATGAATGGTACAAAGAAAATGATTTGGATGATATGACAAACGGCGTACCAAGCCAAGTCGTCTTCTCAACAAAAGCATTAAACGAAGGTGACCTCAATACAAATGGCGATACATTCACTTTGAAAGACCAGCCACTTGTTGCAAAAGTTGGAGAAAAAGTTCGAATTTATATAAATAACGTGGGACCTAACGAAGTAAGCTCCTTCCACGTGATCGGGACAATTCTAGACGATGTATATATTGATGGGAATCCAGCCAACCATATGAAAGGACTACAAACAGTTATGCTTCCCGCAAGTGGTGGAGCTGTCGTTGAATTCATAGTCACAGAAGCTGGGGATTATCCATTCGTTACACACCAGTTTAATCACGCTACAAAAGGCGCAGTTGGAGTTATTAAAGTAATCCCTTAATGATACCTGCAAGTATCATTCGCGAATAGTTTAACCTGTAAACACCTACTCGTGAAGGAGTGGGTGTTTTTGTGTAACGAATAGGTAAATGGAAGCCCCCTATCAATTGGATAAAGAAACCCAATTGAATATTTATAATTATAACATAAGACTATTCCATTTACGATTAATCAAAACGCTATATTCATAAAGAATTAGCACTTGATTCAGTAGATATCCCCTATAACAATTGAATAAGAAATTCAATCGAACATTCCTAGTTGTAGCACAAGGCAATTTCATATAAGATTAATCAAATTGCTATATCTGTATACTATTTCAATTGTTTCTCAGCATCTCGAAACTCCTTTTCAAGCGCTTTAACTTCCTCACTTGGAGCTGGTGTTAGCGAAAGCCAGCCGTGCTGGAATTGTAAGTCTACTAATTTTCGGTGCTGTTGAGCTGCATCTTTTAGCATCTCGAAAATGAGCTTATATAATTTTTCATGGCTTGCCCCAAGCATAGCGGTTGTATAGCTATTGCAAAAATTCCTTTCTGTTGCAATAGCAGCGCGTAAAATTTCATTATCGTTAAATGTTTGTTTTTCGGGTGGTGGTGTCTGTGGGTTTTCAATTTTATTGGAAAAAGTCATTTGCCGGCTCCTCCATTTTCATTCAAGAAACTCAACAGGTCATTATAATGCTGTAAATGTATTTTGCCCGCTTCTTTAAATTGCACTTTTAAATCGGGTAGTTGGCAATCTTTAGTGGCTTGCCGATACTGTTTCACAGCCAGTAAATTTGCACTGAGCAGTTCTTGCAGATAGCCAATATCCAGCGTAGACACCATCTCTGGTGCTGTGAAGTAAGTAGGCAACTGCTTTTGCTGCCCTTGTGGTTGTTCTTGAGATTGTTCTTGCTGCCCTTGTGGTTGTTCTTGAGATTGTTCTTGCCGCCCTTGTGGTTGTTCTTGAGTTTGTTCTTGCCGCCCTTGTGGTTGTTCTTGCGATTGTTCTTGCCGCCCTTGTGGTTGTTCTTGTTGTAATTCGGGTTGTGCAGATTCCTGTTGTTGCAGTTGTTGTTTTGACTGTTGCGCCTCAGGCTGTGTTGATTCCTGTTGTTTTGGTTGTTGCGGCTGCCATGCTTCCTGTAACTGTTGTTGATGCAGTTGTATTTGCAGTTCTAATTGTCGAAGTTGTAGTTGCAGTTGTTGTAATTGTTGGCCTTGAATCGATTGTGCTGGATCCACCCTTCTCAGCTCCTTTCATAGGATTCATATTTAGTATGAATCCTATGGAAGGAAATATACAGAGCTCGTACTGATTATTTATTTTTCGAATTGGCTACTGTCAAACCAACTTGGACTTAATCAAATTAAGTGATTATTCCCGACAAATCATTTATAATAAAAGTAGGTTTTACAACATGAAATGGAGGAATTAGGCTTATGATCAGTCAACGATTAGCAGATGCACTCAACCGACAGCTGAACAACGAATTCGATGCCGCTCATTCCTATATGGCAATGGCTGCTTATTGTGAACATAATAATTACAGTGGCTTTGCCAATTATTATCTCCAACAGGCAGAAGAAGAGCGTTTTCACGCTATGAAAATTTACAATTATTTAAATGACCGTGGGATTCAAGCTAAATTCGCCGCTACATCCCAACCTAAAATCCATTTCAGTTCCATTTTAGATACATTTGAATCTGGCTTGCTGCAAGAAAAATCAGTAACAAAAAATTTCTACGATCTAACTGATCTTGCCTGGGAAGAAAAAGAACATGCAACGATTTCGTTTTTGAGATGGTTCTTGGACGAACAAGTTGAAGAAGAATCGTCCTTTGACACACATATCGAGTATTTAAAACGCATTGGTGAAGATAAAAATGCGCTATACATCTACGAAAAAGAATTAGGTCAACGCCAATTTTCTCCTGAAGCTAGCGAATAAGATATGCAAAAAACCACCCAAATCGACGGGTGGTTTTCTTTATACTTTCAGAAAATATCGTGCAACCTCTTGCCAATTATTGAGACGAGTGTAGCCACTTATATCGCGATTATGCGGTGCTGTAAACAGTATACCTTGTCCTGTAAATGTGTCTAAACAACTCGGCGTATCATCTATTAAATAATCTGCATGAATAATACTTTTATCTCCGCAAAAAACAAAATTCTTGTCATTCAAAAAGCTAAAGTGCTGCTTTAACCATTGATATTTTGGAGCTAAAGATGCTGGAAATTCCATTGCCGCCGTGACAATATAAATATCATAGTGAGCACTTAACTTTTGGATAACTTCTTGACTGTCTCTAATCACTTGTAAATCCAGAAAAAATGATTCATTTGCCAAATACTGATCTACCTTGTCTGCAAATCTAGCGTCTAGCTCTACTAATAATTTTCCTTGTAGATCTTCTGTTGTATAATCTGTGTTAAATTCTTCATTAAATAACTCCAAACAGTTCGCGCTGAAATGCGTGATGACTTCATCCATATCAATTGCAATTCTTTCCATTCTAACTTTCACCTTTTTCTTTTCTTCAAAAAAATAATTACACCCCTTAATGCTACAATACCGATTATCCAATGAGCTTTGCCATATAGTATTCGTTTTCATATTGTCCATTTACGAATAAGGAGTCTTTTTTAATACCTTCAATTTCAAAACCATTTTTCTGATATAGAGCAATCCCTGCTGAATTGCTTTCCATCACAGTCAGTTCCAAACGGTGAAGTTGATGGTCTTTTGCCCAAGCATTGAGTTGTTTAAATAATTGGCTCCCTATTCCCTGACCTCGATGTTCGGCAGAAATACCTATCACAAGATAAGCGGAATGTTTTGCCCTATTTGCATTTCCTGCTACAACGATTAAATATCCAACTAATTCTCCCTGCTGCTCTGCTACCAAAATGGTTGATGCATCTTGACCAAATGATTCAATCCTTTTGCGGAATTGTTCCCCAGATATTTTTCTTTCACCCGCTTCAAACAACATGAAATCTGAAGTCTTTTCTACTTTCACAATGAGTTGCGCCAAGTTATCCGAATCGCTTGGTGTTATTTCTCTTATTTTCATCAAACCATCCTCCAGTAGCATTGTATTTTAATTGACATAAAAAAAATGAGTTGCCAAAACAACTCATTTTTCCTATTTATCGCGTGATGACGAACACGCCACCACAATGGGATAGCGGATAAAATTCACATCTACACTCATCTTTTATTGCTGCAGTCATTTCATCAGCAACAAAATAGAATTCATCGTCATCCCAATAAGCTCGACTTGCATCTCTACATATGTGAAGCGCTTCACGTGTTTGAAAAGCGATGTCACCGATGAATATTTTTCCACCCTCTGAAAGTAGTGGTAGTAAGTTTTTTATAAAAGTTAGTTTACCTTCATCTGTTAAATGATGTAAAGTATATGTGCTAATAATGGCATCATATTGATTGGACACGATGTTTTCCGGTAAACCGTTTGAAATATCCCACTCTAGTAAATTCGCCATCGGCATTTTAGTCTGCGCAATCGCAATCATTTTCGCCGAAAAATCTAAACCATCCACTTGGTGACCATTATCATATAATTTACTTGCTAAAACAGCTGTCCCAAACCCTATATCCAAAACCGTTGATTGCTTCTTTTGCATAACCTCATTGAAAATGGTATTTATTATTTTCTTGTAGCCAGCAAACGGATATAAATCATTATTTTCGCTAACCTGCACCGTTTGATCATAATCATTAGCCCATAAATCGAATCCTTGCTTACTTAACATAAAAATGCTCCCCCTATTATTCGGACGAGCTAACGAACATTTCGATTAGTCGCCGATTGTTTCTCCAAAGACATTGCGACGAATAGTAAAAGTAATTTTTTTCATAACAAACTCCACCTTTCATAGTTGTTTAAATATTACCATAATTAAGTCGGAAATCAAGGGACGATATTCCCCGCTGCTTTATAAATGTCATACCATTCTTTTCGTGTTAGTTTAATTTCTGCGCCTGCACAAGCATCTTTTAGGCGCTGTGGATTTGTTGTTCCTAATACCACTTGAATGTTAGCCGGATGACGAGTAATCCAAGCCGTAGCAATTGCCGTATTTGTTACATGATAAAGAGCAGCAAGGTCATCAATCACTTTATTCAACTCTGCAAACTTTTCTAAATCACCAAGAAACGGACCTTCAAAGAAACCGTTTTGGAATGGCGACCAAGCTTGAAGCTGAATATCATGCAAACGGCAATATTCGAGCACACTGCTATCGCGATTGATGGCTTGGTCAATATTCATGTTCAATGAAATACCCGCGTCAATGATCGGCGTGTGTGCAATGCTAAGCTGGACCTGGTTGACGACTAATTTATGCGGTGTATATTTTTGCAACAACTCAATCTGTGCAGGATTATGATTGGATACCCCAAAATACTTTACTTTCCCGCTACTGTGCAAGACCTCAAATGCTTCCGCAACCTCTTCAGGCTCCATTAATGGATCAGGACGATGTAGTAATAGCAAGTCCAAATAATCTGTTTGTAAACGCTTTAAGATACCATCCACCGAATCGAGGATATGCTCTTTGGAAAAATCGAAGTAGTTTTCTTTACCTTTAATACCACATTTACTTTGTATAATCATTTTATCACGGATGCTCGAATTCATTTGGATAGCTTCAGCAAATAACTCTTCACTTCGGCCTTGACCATAAATATCTGCATGATCAAAGAAGTTAATCCCCTCATCAAGCGCTGTGCGAATTAGCTGTTCAATTTCTACTAAGGATAGTTGTGGCAAGCGCATATTGCCCATAATGATATTCGAAACATTTAAATCCGTATGTTTAATTTGGTTATATTTCATGAAAAAGTCCCCCTTAAATTGTCTTAGACACTATTAGAATACCTTATATTGGGGATAAAAGGTCAATCAAACTATTCGAATGGCAAAAATATTAATAATAACCTTATTTGGAGTGATTCACATGACCTCCTTTGCGTTACTTAGGGCATTCATCTGAGGAAATTTACGGTGGCTGATTTACTCCGTATCAAGCACGGCAAGTCCCAGCGAAATATAGCTGCCTTCCAAACTTAATGCAG
The DNA here is from genome assembly GCF_033485175.1 of Sporosarcina sp. YIM B06819. Classification (NCBI taxonomy): domain Bacteria; kingdom Bacillati; phylum Bacillota; class Bacilli; order Caryophanales; family Caryophanaceae; genus Sporosarcina; species Sporosarcina sp. YIM B06819. The sequence continues at coordinate 99,533 of NZ_JAWLIQ010000012.1, forward strand.
CAGAGAGTTTGGACTCCCTGCTGCATTACGTTAGTTAATATCTTCTACCTCCTCCAAATTTCCAAGTTTTGTTGAACCGAAAACGAGTAGTAATAGGAACACGATTAAGATAACTGTATTAAGAAATTTTACGCCATCAAAATTAGTCATGTCACTCACGTCCATTCCCCCTGTCTTTATTCATTCGCTTTGCAAAGCCCTCAATAATTTCATCTATCGTCATATCGCCATTCTTCGCAAGAAAGTCAGTCATTTCATCTACTTTTTGACCGTTCATTTTCTTAAATTCGCCTAACAAGGACACGGCAATCACAGGCCTATCCCTATATAATTGGACAGAATCTACTTTTAATTTACCAAGCAGAAGAAGGGATGCGGCAACAATTTCAATATCCTTTCCCTTCAAGAGATCATTTAGCGTGTATGTTGATTTCTTATTGCGATTAGAGTTATTGGAATACACGCATAAACACATCCTTTTTGGGCTGATGAATTGCCATTGCCTTATTATATGTATCAAAAAGGGGCTAGGTGCATTCCATCTGGAGTTTGCGCCTGCCCCTGTTTTGTTCATTGTAAATAGCGTCTTGCCCCAGCGTAGTTTGTTTTGTAAATACCGATATCAACCGGAATAACTTCTACCTTTCTACTGGAATTGGGAGCGTGGAGCATTTTACCATCCCCGATATACATACCCACGTGATAGACTTTTCCTTTACCTTTATTGTGCGCGAAAAATAGTAAATCGCCCGGCTGCCTATTTTTCTTCGTAACAGGCGTTCCCTTCGTCGCCTGGACAGAGGAATCACGCGGGATTAGAATACCATGGTTTTTATAAACCGAGTGCATGATGCCGGAGCAATCGAAGCCAAATCCAGATGTACCTGCCCATAAATATGGAAGGCCGATAAACTTCATTGCATTATCGACAATATCATGTTGCGCGGGTTTTGGTATCGCTTCGTAATTTTCAAATATTTTAGCATCCCGTTGCCGTAAATATTTCACGCCATTGGATGGCGTTTGGACTTGCAGCCAATCTTTGTCTTGTTGAATGACAGGCAAAATCGTTGTATAGCTAATGTCCATAAAGTGATATTTATCCGATAACTTTGGCGCATTATAAAGCTTGGCAATCGGTGCATCAACAACGGCAATCCGGCAATCTTTAGAAGTTGAATAGACTTCCTTTATATGTAATTTCGGAACCCACCCCTGATAACCAGATGGATTGTTTGGAACGTATTGGTCTTTGACAGCCACCTGATGCCAATCACCGCTACTTTTTAAAACGGAAACTTCCTGACCGTACAATGCTTGCGTATCTATTTTGCCAATCAGCCATTCCTTTTGGTTGATACTCATGCTTGTCGCCCACTTTTTAAGATCCGTCGGGCTCGTAAGCGATGGTTTGTCGGCTGGGCGACTCACATTCGGCTGCTTCCACAATGTCGTCACTTGGACGTTGACGATATGCATTGCAGACTTGTTCGGCTTGTAGCAGGTTTTCGCTTGAGAATTATCTGGGATTAATGGTGTGGCTGATGCACTACCGATTGTCGTTAATACGACGATTATCGCTAAGAAACTTGCTAACAAACTTTTAGTCATGCCGACTCTCCTTTGCTATTCAATTATTCTATTTACTTTATCGAAAAATGTAGGTTATGTATAGCTGTATTTTGTCTTGCTGATGGATGTTTCTATTATTTGTGGGCGGCTCTCTTTGCGCGCGGGGAATTTATATCCATAATAAAAAGCTTGAAACGTCTACCCTATTTCAAGGCAGTCCCATCGTTTCAAGCTTTAATCACGCTTTTCGGTTGTTAGTTTTGGATCAATAGCTCAAAGAAATCTTCTGAAACGTACGTTTTCATGCCCTTGAGCTCAGGTGCTACTTCAAATTGACGAAGACTTTTGTTATAGCCATACATTTTTTCACCTCGTGTAATCGTGAATGAACTGTTCTGTAGGCTAACGAGTGCACCATTGACTTTTGGTTGAGATAGAACATTGTAACCAAGATGCTCAGCTACTTTACGAAGTGGAATCATTTTGACACCATTTTTCATGTAGTGATCGTTAGCAATAATTTGTTCCACACCAGTACCTTCAGGTGCTACTTCTTCTGTTGCATTATCCAAAGCAATTACTTTAGTCGGTGGTGTTTGTGGTGGTAGACTCATTGTTGTAATTGAGTAAAAGACCAGCAATTCTTTGCCTTGTAAATCTTTCATTTCAATCGCTTTACCTTGCTGATTGAATAATGGTGTTTCTTCACCAATGTTTAATTTTAATTCCCCATCAAGGCTAAGGAAATCTTTATCGAATTGACTGATTTTCACTGTACCAAAATCTTTTTCATCTTTTACAATGACAATTTCAGGCGTCACTGTTGTTGGATAAATCAAGATCATTGGTTTGTTTTTATCATAGTAAGCTTCGACACTTGCACCCTTTTTTAAGTCTGCTAGTTTCAACTGATTCGTTGTTGTACTGTTAAATAGCAGGGAATCATCATTGATGCGTAAAATCGTAATCATTTTATCTTCGTTTTCAATCGTTACACGAATACCGTCAGTTTCTTTTTCAATTTCTTGAATAACACCCGTTGCTTTCATATAATTCGTTGTGTTTTGTAGTTGTTCTTGCTCCTTGTCATTGGAAATTGACGTAATCCCTTCCTGTGCAAGTGCTGAATAACCACCCAACGTGCTACCTGCTAATAGTGCTGCTAATGCGATTGTGCTGATTTTCTTCATGTATTTTCTCTCCTCGCTTTTCGTTACTAATGGATTTGACGGGACATGGAGGAAGAAGTTACACTTTTTTTGAGTTTTATTTTATTTTGTCGGATTGAACGGATTTTTGACACAAACAAACAGACCTACCACAAGTGGCAGATCCGTTTGTTGTAACCTTCAGACAGAGGTCAATTGAATAACGTTTCACTGAACGCCTTAATTCAAATACTAGTTAAGAGACCGCCGATTTTTCTGGTAGCAGGATTGAAGCCAAAATGTCTACGGCTTTGTCGATTTCTTCGGTTGTTACGGTTAATGGTGGAAGCAAGCGAATGACGTGTGTGCCTGCTTGAACGAGCAACAAGCCGGCAGCTTCCGCCTGTTGAATGAACGGCACAACCTCATCTTGGCACGCAATCCCAAGCAATAAACCTTCTCCGCGAATGACAAACTGTTCTTGTGGCAACGTAGCTTGTAATTTATCCAGTAAATAGTCCGATTTATGCTTCACTTGTTGCAGGAATTCCTCTTCAAAAACGATATCGATAACCGCTTGCGCTACTGCTACTGCTAGTGGATTGCCACCGAACGTTGTACCATGGGTACCAGGTCCAAATGACTCAGCAAGCACTTTCGTTCCAAGCATGGCGCCAATTGGGAAACCGCCGCCAAGCCCTTTCGCAAGAGTAATGATGTCTGGTTGAAGATTTGTCTGCTCATAAGCATAACGCGTCCCCGTTCGGCTAATGCCCGTCTGCACTTCATCGATAATCAATAAAATACCTTTTTCCTGACAAATATCCGTTATCGCTTGTGCGACATCTGGATTGAGTTGGTTCACGCCGCCCTCCCCTTGAATAACCTCTAGCATAATTGCTGCTACATCATCATCAATAGCGGCTTCGAGTTGCTGTTTATCATTGTATGGAATGGTGCGGAACGTTTCCAATAATGGACCGAACCCTTGACGAACTTTATCTTGCCCTGTTGCGGACATGGCACCAAATGTCCGTCCATGAAATGAATTATCAAATGTAATAATGACATTTTTCTGTGTGTGTTTTCGAGCTAATTTAATAGCTGCTTCATTCGCTTCAGCACCACTGTTACAAAAGAAAGCATGACCAAACGGTGTATCTTTTATAAGTGCCATTGCTAATTGCTCTTGCCCGGGGCTGGCAAATAAATTTGACATATGCCATAGCTTTTCACTTTGTTGGTTGAGGGCTCCGACGATAGCAGGGTGTGCATGACCAAGACTAACTACCGCGATGCCACTTGTGAAATCGAGATACTCTTTGCCTTGATCATCTGTGACAATCGTTCCCTGCCCTTTGACAATATGAACGGGACGTCGTGCATAGTTTTGAAATAATGAGCTCAAACGAAAACCCCCTCTGATTTAATAGCTGTTCCTTCTAATTGCTGACCAACGATTTGTACGGTAGGAATACCTGCACCTAAACTATCCAATGCAGCCTTCACTTTCGGCAACATGCCACCGTAAATTTCCCCCGTCTCAATCCATTGTGCAATCGCAAAAGGTGTCACAATTCGTTGGACTTGTTCTTGTATTTTAATACCCGGCGTGTCTGTCACTAGAAGAAGACTATCTGCTTGAATTGCAAGTGCAATCTTACTAGCGACGGTATCTGCATTAATATTTAAAGGGGCGCCCTCATCCGTTACTCCAATGCAGGAGATTACTGGGATAATTCCTGCTGCAAGAAACGTTTCAAGTAGTTCCGCACGGACATGCTCGATATGGCCAACCGAACCGTACAACTCTTCATCTAATAACGTACACGTTAGCAACTTGCCATCATAGCCACTGAGACCAATCGCCTCAATGCCGCCCTTATTTAATTGATGAACAAGGGCTGGGTTCACTTGACCTACCAATGTGGACTGCACGATATGTACAGCTTCCTCCGATGTCACACGAATGCCATTCACAACAGTCGAAGTCACACCGCGGTTAGCCAGTTGCTCATTGATGGCAAGCCCCCCACCATGGACAATGACCAAATCATTGCCCTGTTCTTGCAGCTGTTTACACTTGTTGAAAAAATGATCATCTAATCCTTCTAGCATACTTCCACCTAGTTTGATCACCATTCGTTTACGAACGATAGGTTGCATTGATTTGAACATAGTCATATGTTAAGTCACACCCCCATGCGATTGCTCGGCCATTGCCTTGATGTAATTCCACTGTAAATTTCACTTCCGGTTGTTTTAAATAAACGAGCAATTGCGTCTCTGAAAATGGAACAGGTTCGCTATTTTCAACGACCAGCGTTGTGCCGATTTTAATCGTGATTGTATTCGGGTCCAGCGTAACTCCGCTATAGCCGACCGCCGCGATAATACGCCCCCAGTTAGCATCACAGCCAAAGACTGCCGTTTTAACAAGTGGTGAACCGACTACTGATTTAGCAATCTTACGCGCTTCTTCATCGGTAATCGCACCCTTCACTTCCACTTCAATCAGCTTCGTTGCGCCTTCCCCGTCTTTAGCAATCATTTTCGCCAAGTCTTGAGAAACGGCCTGCAATGTTTTCACGAATAACGACCAATCCGGATGGGCAGGTGTCAATGAGTCATTTCCTGCCATACCATTCGCCATAACGACGACCATATCATTGGTAGATGTATCGCCATCGACTGTAATGGAATTAAATGTTTTGTCCGTCACTAGCGCCAAGGCTTCTTGCAAATGAAGAGATTCAATATTCGCATCCGTTGTGATAAACCCTAGCATTGTAGCCATATTCGGAGCAATCATTCCTGACCCTTTTGCAGTCCCAGCCATAATGATTTCTTTGCCATCAATCATCACACTATACGCTGTATTTTTTGTCACCGTATCCGTCGTCAATATCGCTTGCGAGAAAAGAATTGAGCCTTCCAACTCACTGATCGGTTGGATTTTGTGAATGCCTTTGACAATCGGTTCCATCTGCATAATTTGACCAATAACGCCCGTTGATGCGACACCAACCAATTCCGGTGCAATGCCTAGTTTTTCTGCCGTCGTTTGTTGCATGAGCAATGCATCCTTCATGCCTTGCTGTCCTGTACACGCATTGGCATTTCCAGAATTGACGATAATCGCTTGCATCTTCCCAACTTGATGGACAACTTCTTTTGTGACCAACAGTGGAGCCGCCTTTATCGCATTTGTCGTAAAAACTCCTGCGACACTCGCTGGCACTTCACTCACAAGCAATGCTAAATCATTCTTTTTACGTTTAATACCGCAATGCATACCAGCCGCTTTAAATCCGATAGGTGACACAATATTTTTACGCGAAATACGCTTCATCGTTGGATATGTCGTTGCCATTGTATTTCCCCCTTTTTTTTAATCAAATAAACGCCGGGACGAATGCTAAACCAGTTATTTCTTCAAAACCAAGCTGGACATTCATATTTTGAATGGCTTGCCCTGCCGCGCCTTTTACTAAATTGTCGATGACCGAAACGATAGTCGCACGGTTCGTCCGTGGATCTACTTTGACATGCAGATCACAATAATTGGAGCCGTATACTTGATTGGTGCCAAACTTAATTGTTTCTTGCAATACACGTACAAACGGATGGTTCTCATAAGTTTGTTGTAAACAATCAACAAGTTGTGCTTCTGTAACCCCTTCTTGGACGGGCGCATAACTTGTGGCTAAAATCCCCCGCGTCATTGGTACAAGATGCGTTGTAAAGGTAATTGGCGGTGCTTCATGTGCAAACAATCCAAATGCCTGTTCAATTTCAGGGATATGTTGATGTTGATGTATTTTATAAATCGCTGTATTTTCATTTGTTTCACTGAAATGTGTCATTTGACTTGGTTGATTGCCCGCTCCAGACACACCGCTTTTCGCGTCGATAATCAAACCGCTAACATCTATTAAATTGTTTTTGAGTAATGGCAGCAATGACAACAAGACAGCCGTTGGATAGCAGCCAGGATTGGCAATTAATTGCGCCTGCTGAATTGCATCGCGGTTCCATTCCGTTAACCCATAAACACTTTGCGCAACTGCCTCCTGTGGAGCAGCTTGCTTGTTATACCATTGTTCATATTGAGATACGTCTTTTAATCTAAAATCACCGGACAAGTCTATTAGTTTTGGCCCTTTACCGATTAACGGCGGCAGCAAGTGGCTCGCTACGCCTGCAGGTGCACTTGAAAAAACAACATCGAATTGTACTAGTTTTTCCTGCTCTATTTTCTGGAGCGGCCGATCTACTATATTCATAAGATGTGAATACTTATGCGAAAACACGGTACCTTCTTCCGAAGACGTGAATAATTCAATTTGTTCGATTTCGGGATGGTTATGCAATAGCCGGATGAGTTCAAGTCCGCCATACCCTGACGCGCCAATGATTCCTACTTTCATTACAATCACCTCTACTAACAAGTTAAGCTTATTATATGTATGCATATTTATAAAGTCAACTGCATTTTTATTTATTACAAAGATTTCAGTATTGTATGCGTTTTCACATTGAGACGCAATTGATAAATAGACATTCACAATTTCTTCACAAGTATGTTATAATTTGATTAGCATCTGGTACTATTAATAGGTATCAGCTATTTATGTAGGAGGTCGTTATGGACGATTTATTGAAATTAAAAGGTAAAAACATAGTTGTCATGGGTGTTGCGAATGAAAGAAGCATTGCGTGGGGAGTTGCAAAATCTCTATTTTCTGTCGGTGCAAATGTGATTTTCACATACCGCAAAGAACGTTCCCTAGTAAAGTTGGAAAAATTATTAAATGCAGATGGTTATGAAGCGATGATTGTGCAATGTGATGTCAATGAAGACGACAGTATCCATGAAGCATTTGCGAAAATCGGTGCAGGAGTTGGAACGATTCATGGCGTTGTGCATTCATTAGCATTTGCACACGCGGAAGATTTGAGAAATGACTTTGTTGAAACGACGAGAAGTGGTTATGCATTCGCACAAGATACAAGTGCATATTCATTAATTGCGACTGCAAAAGAGGCCCGTCCTTTCATGACAGACGGTGGATCTATCGTTACAATGAGTTACTTGGGCGCTGAGCGTGTACTAGACGGCTATAATGTGATGGGTGTTGCGAAGGCAGCATTGGAAGCTTCTGTGAAATACTTAGCCAACGACTTAGGGAAAGAAAATATTCGTGTCAATGCAATCTCAGCGGGTGCCATTCGGACATTGTCTGCGAAAGGTGTTCCTTCATTTAACACGATTTTGTCTCAAATCGAGGAAAAAGCACCTCTTAAACGCAATGTAACACAAGAAGAAGTGGCGGATATGACGCTTGCTGTGTTAAGCAATCTATCTCGTGGTGTCACTGGCGAAGTTATTTACGTCGACGCAGGCTATCATATTATGGGATAACTCAAACACCACAACTCAATCAGTTGTGGTGTTTGTCTGTTTACCGGCGACTCACCCATATCCCCAATCAAAAAAGCCGTTCCACCCGCCTAATTTATCGGCGTATGGGACGGCTTTCCTTCTATTATTGCGATACTCGCTTCATCAATTCCTTATTGCCTTTAGTAATAATATTTTCATAATCAATATACGCATAAATATCATCCGCAATTTGAGGGCTAAACTTCGCTAACTCTTCAATCGTTAAATCCTCGATGGCCTTCTTCTGCTCTTCGCAATAAATAATCAGTTTCCCAACAATTTCGTGCGCATCACGGAATGCTGTTCCTTTGCTGACCAAATAATCCGCGACTTCTGTTGCATTCAAAAAGCCTGCTTTAATAGCTGCCTTCATATTGTCAGCGTTAACCTGCAACGTATCAATCATTCTCGACATAATTTCAATACAATCCAACACCGTATCCAGCGCATCGAAAAACTGCTCTTTGTCTTCCTGCATATCTTTATTATACGTAAGCGGTAGACCTTTCAACGTTGTCAATAAAGAAAACAGTGAGCCATAGACGCGCCCCGTTTTTCCGCGAATCAATTCTGCCGCATCAGGATTTTTCTTTTGTGGCATAATGCTGCTTCCTGTTGAATAAGCATCTGCCATATTGATAAATTTGAATTCCTGGCTGCTCCACAAAATCAATTCTTCACTCAATCGACTCAAATGCATCATGACAATTGAGAAATCCGACATGAGTTCCAGTAAATAATCGCGGTCACTCACACCATCTAAGAAGTTGTCCACTGGTTTCGCAAAGCCCAATAATGCAGTCGTCACTTCACGGTCAATATGATGTGTCGTTCCCGCGAGTGCGCCACAGCCAAGCGGATTTTCATCTAAAATCTCAATGGCATTGCCCACACGCTTTTTATCTCGCTTGAACATTTGCGCATATGCACCCAAATGATGGCTAAACGTCACAACTTGTGCACGCTGTAAATGTGTATAGCCCGGCATAATGACATTATTCGCCGCGGCTTTAGCCTGCAAAGAATCAATTAGCATTTGCAAACTATCCATCACTTCTGCCGCTTTATTTTTCGAATACAAACGCATATCGACTGCGACTTGGTCATTTCGGCTACGTGCTGTATGTAGCTTTTTACCCGTTTCACCAATGCGCTCTGTCAAATGCATTTCCACGAATGAATGAATATCCTCGTAATTACCTTCAATTTTCAACGCCCCTGCCTCAATATCCTGCAGGATCGATTGGAGCCCACCTACGAGCAACTCGCCTTCCTCCGGCGTCAATAAATCGCAATGCACCAACATCGTGACATGCGCCAAGCTGCCCGCAATATCTTCCTGATACAATCGATGATCGACTGGTAAAGATGTATTAAATTGCTCCATAATTTCGTCTGCACGACTTGTAAAACGCCCGCCCCAAAGTTTCATTTAAACGGCAACTCCCTTTTTATTAGTTAGTTTCGATAATAGTAGCACGGCGACAACTAAAAGAACAATTGTCAAAACGAGCGTCCACGCACTGCCTGTAATGCCCGCCACGATAAAACCAATAAAGGCAATTGATGCATTAAGGAGCGCATAAGGAAATTGTGTTTTCACGTGATCAATATGGTCGGCACCCGCCCCAGTTGACGATAAAATTGTCGTATCCGAAATAGGTGAAGAATGATCCCCGAAGATTCCTCCTGAAAGAACTGCTCCTATACAAACCAATAAATGGGCATCAAGTGCAACAGCCATCGGTATTGCAATGGGTAGCATAATTGCGAATGTTCCCCAAGAAGTCCCTGACGCGATCGACATTCCTGCCCCGACAAGGAATAGAATGGCCGGAATGATAAATGCAGGTACATTCCCTTGCATCGCTTCGACAATAAAGCTTGCAGTTCCCATCTCGTTAATTACTTTACCTAATGACCAAGCTAAAACAAGCGTTACCGCGACATAGACCATCTTTTGCATACCCAATGTATAAATTGCAAAAATCTCATTAAACTTTTTCACTTTGTACACAAGCATTAAAATTACAATGGTCACTGCAGCAAATAAGTAGGCAGTCGATAAAGCAACCCTGAAATCATTACCCGGTACCGGCTTGAACGGGAAACCAAACGAAATCAACAGCCCAAATAATGTAATGAACAATACTAATAACGGCAGTAAAATTAAACTGGCATTGCTTCTAGTTGTCAAATCAGCATCTTCATCCGCTTTACGAAGCGGCGTTGAGGAAGGCCAATAAAGAGCACCTGTCTCCTGTATCCTTCTTTCCGCCTTTGCCATAGGGCCAAAATCCAATTTTGTTATGGCCACAAGCGGCACCATCGTCACTGCTAAAATCGCATAAAACTGAAACGGAATAACTTGTACTAACGTACTAAATTCCGATGTCGTAATACTCAACAAATCAAATTCATTTTTAATTAGCCCCATAATATAAACGCCCCATCCAATGAACGGAATTAATACCGCTACCGGGGATGAAGTGGAGTCGATAATCCAAGCAAGCTTTTCCCTTGAGATTTTCGCCTTATCGAAAATCTTTTCAAAGACAGGACCTACAATTAAAGGAGTACCTAGATCAGAGAAAAAGATAAGGATGCCTCCGAACCAAGCCGACAGTTGCGCCTTTGCACGCGTGTTGATGAATTTTGTTGCATTAGCCGCGAGAGCCGCCCCACCTCCGGATTTCTCCATCAGCGCAACAAATCCTCCTATGAAAAATAGTAAAACCAAGACAGCTGCATTATAGCTATCCGCTACTTGTGGAAACAAATAATTTCCGATTGTTTCCATCGTCGCCTCAAGAGGACGACCGCCAACCAATATTAATACCCCAATATATGTACCCGAAAACAGTGAAATAATGACGTTCTTCGTTACAACCGCTAAGATAACTGCAAGTATCGGCGGTAATAAGGAAACAATACCCATATGTTCCATTTAGATCCTCTCCCATTCACTAATTTGATAATTATAAATTATATTTTATTATTATGCGCTTTGCAAGCACTAAAAATGCGTAAAGTATGGTTAAATTTAGTAGAAAGTAGCTTGCACTAATCTTTCCGAAATGTTTATTTATTCATAAATATGTATGAAAGTCGCTCGTTTTTCTTCCGAAAACACCTTGAATCCTTTAGAAGTTGCTACCTGCAAATGCCAGTGGTATACTTACAAAACGTCTTAATTGAGCGAGTGATGAATATGATTGCAATGAACCTAACATATATTTTTGAACAGCCAAAACTCTTGACAGGATTCTGTCAAGGGTTTTTGTTTCCCCTAGGCAACATATTAAAGGAGGGTGTTTTAGTTGAAAAAAGACGATTATTCTAACGCTTCCATCATTGCAGTCTGGATCAGTTTAATCAGCAACATCCTGTTAACCATTATTAAACTGGTCGTTGGGGCTCTCTTTAACAGCCCGGTTCTACTAGCAGATGGTTTTCACAATGCCGGCGACGTCATTGCGAGCGGGGCAGCTTTGACCTCGATGCGCATTTCGAAGCGTCCTGCTGATGAAGATCATCCGTATGGACATGGGAAAGCAGAAGTCATTAGCTCTGCCATTGTGGCGCTTATTTTAGGGTTAGCTGCCGTTTATATTGCCTACGAAGCAGTTTCAGCATTGTTTGAAGAACCAGCAAAAGCAAGCTTATTGGCCTTACTCACTGCTTTCATTTCCCTTGTATGGAAACAAGCCTTATATATCTATACGATTCGACTCGGGAAATTGACGAATAGTAAAGGGCTCATCGCGACGGCATACGATCATCTTGCGGATGTCTATGCCTCACTCGCAGCTGTTTTAGGGATTGGACTTGCGCTCGTCGGGGATGTATACGACCTTCACTACCTCTCATATGGTGATCCTGTTGCAGGGATTATCGTATCCGTTTTAGTTATCAAATTAGCTTATGAGATGGGCAAAGAAGCCATGGATGTACTGATGGAGAAAAATATTAGCCAACAAAGATTAGATGAGTTTGCTGCATTAATCCATACCATTCCCGAAGTCAAACGTATTGACCGACTACGTGCCCGTGAACACGGACACTATATCCTCGTCGATTTGCGTATTGGCGTTCCCGCTGAATTAACCATCCAACAAGGACATGATGTGTCACGGACGATTCGAGATACCATTATGAAACATCATAAAGATGTGGATGAGGTATTGATTCACTTAAATCCTTGGTACAATGAATAAAAAAAGCGTAAGTGCGATTTAATTAGCACTTACGCTTTTTACTCATTCAGGATTTACTTCACTATCACTTACCTCAGCCTGTGCTGATAAAAAATCTTGCAAGGCTTGCTTATTTTTCTCGAAATCAATGCTAAGCACTTCCCCTACGCGATTTACACGTTTCTCTTCAAATGAATTTTCGACGGGAATCCGCATTGTATCCATGCCTTGTGCTTTTCCAGTAAGTAGCCCTTTACCGATTGTTAGTATCGTTCGATTATCAACATTCGTATCAATATAAGGGTTAACAACGCCTAATATTTTCGGCAAATTTAACAAGCTATGCACACTGACGGCTTGTTCTTTCACTTTAGACAACACTTCTTGTTGACGTTCGACTCGTCCATAATCACTTTTTATATCATTGCGATAACGCACATAGCCTAGCAACTGATCTCCATGCAACACTTGCTTGCCTGGTTTTAATGTCATCCCAATTCCATGTGACATCGTAGATTTAATGTCAACCTCAATTCCGTCAGGCGCCACTACATCGATTATTTTAGGAAATCCAGTAAAGTCGACCATTGCGTAGTAATGAACATCGACGTCAAAATTATGCTTAATTGTCTTCCGTACAAGCTCTGGACCGCCTAAAGCAAAGGCCGTATTGATTTTTTGATAGCCGTACTCTGGGATTTCTACATAGGTATCTCTCATAATCGAAACCAATTTCACTTCATTTGTCGTCTGATTATAATGAGCAATCATTAAGGAATCTGAACGCGCATCCGCGTCGTTCGCCCGAGCGTCACTTCCCAGTAGCAAAACATTAATCTCACCAAATTGTGGATCCTCCGCCTCAAATGGATCGAATTCTGTGCCATCTTCCTTATTCAGCCCCTCGCCTGCAAGAGACTGCCCACTATTGAATTGATAAACCCAGTAAATGATTCCAAGGACTATAATTGTTGTAAGACCTAAGAAAAAGTTTCTAAGTCCTTTACGTTTCAATTTTTTTCTTTCACTTCTTTTCATCTCTGCATCCACCTATCATTTAACTATCTATTATTTCTTGTCTAATGCAGTCGTCGTCAGTTGTACAGCAATCGCATCATCTAAATAGCCAACCGCAAATAGATAATCTGGAATGGCATCTGCGGGAACAATAAAATACAATAATGCACCACCAATGAGTGCAAGTTCGTTAGGTGTGCCTTTACGAAGACGAAACTTGTCGAATAAATGTTTCATCTGTTCAATAAGTGGTCCGACGCTACCCACACTTTTAAGCTTCCCTTCAAACTCCTGTAGAATACTGCTGCTCCCCTCTGTCGTTTGCGAATATAGTTCGAAATTTGCTAATTGCTGCTCAACGACTTGCACAGATGCATTTGTATTCACTAAATCTTGAATCATATTTACATATGTATGGCTAGTTGAATCTGACCGTTTCTGTTCCATGGGATAACCAGCAGCCTCGAAAAAAACCATCAATGGAACCCCTAAGCAGTCGGCAAACCGCTCCAGGTGTTGAAGGTTTGCCTTCCGTTTACCGTTAATAATTCGTGAGATGGTCGCAGTATCGATGTCAGTGAGTTCACTAAGTTTTCTCATTGACATGGAGCGCTCTTTTAATAATACCCTTAGTAATAAACCAAGAGTAGTGTTTTCTGTTCCTTCAGCCATCCTCAATACTCCTTTCCAATGTCCTACGGAAAACTATATGCTATAAAGGAGTGTATAACTGCATTGACATTTCGTCAACGCTCAAAGTTTACAAAATGCTGTAATTGCAATGATTAAAATAATAACTCCACTTAAGACAGTCCCAAATTGCCCCACTGTGAATGATCCGATTCGAATAGCCGCCAATCTGCTTCCCAACCTCACACCTGCCCACATACTGATGAAACTACAGATTGCAGCTGTTATGGCAATCGTGAAAGCTGAAAGGCCAAGTAGCCCCGCACCTAGTCCATTTGTCAACGCATTCGCAGATAAAGCAATACCTAGAAATACAGCTTCGAGCAAGCCAATATCTCCAGACTTATCGATATCAGCAGCTTCGGGATTTTTAAAAATATCTGTCATACTGTTATTTTCTTTTGCGGACTCCTGATGCCGCGGTTTCGCCAAAAGAATAATCCGAATCCCAATCACAATTAACAGCACTGCGCCAAAAATGACTGGCATCATGCCTGGTAGAATGGACGAAAGCCAAACACCAAAAGTAATTCCCGCAATACTCATGATAAAACAAGTGAATGCCATTAACAGATTGGCACCAAACCGGATATCAATCTTACGAATCCCGTAAGACATCCCAACACCCAGATTATCAATACTTGAGGATACAGCAAATGCCGAAATGAGTAACCAAACCATAATGCAACACCTCTTATTTTTCCACATTATATTGTTGGATTTGGCAAAGGGTGTGGGTTTAGAGAATGTTGTTGACAAAAAGTCAACAACCAGTGACTTTAGTATTGGATTCGGAAAGTTGTGTGACGAATCCGCTGAACTCGACTACCTAGCGAGCAAACTCGTATATACCAAACAAACCTTGCAATCATTCCATTTTTTAATGTAGTCAAATAAAAGCCTAATGGCACAATGTACGTTATACTATAAGCTGGGGAAAATACAATTCCTCTCTAACCGAAGGAGCTGACTTGAATTGTTGAAAAAACAGATGGAACAATATATTTCTGAAAACGTACGTGCGAACAAAATTGAGTTATTCGACTTTGAAAAAGACTATGTGGAGAAGCATCAATTGCTTCCTAAAGGTGTAACTGCCGCAGAGAAAACTTTTTACGCCAACGTGCTTGAACGCTGTGATAAAGAGACGGAAGAATTAATGGGCACAGAAGCACGGGGATTTTTAACTGAAGCTGTTTCCTATTTAAAGAAACACCATAACCAATTCGTCTACACAGAATCAAATATTTTTGAAGTTATTCGCGTCGATGCTGTTGCGTTGGAATTCGATGAAGTTTTTGAAACATATACCGCATTATTTGGCTTAAAGCTGCAAAAGAAATTTGGGGCTGATATTAAAGCCTATCTGGATAACCACTTACAAGGAGACGGCGCAAAATACAGCGTCATGTTTTCGGGTGAAGATGGCTTATGGGATGTCAATTTCGCATTAGATTATATGGAAGGTTTTAGCGAAGCACAGTCATTTGAAGAAATTTATATGACGATTTACCGCTTCGTCTTCAACATGCTTGAAGCAATTGAGACAGCGCAGTGAAGGATGGGAATTGATTGAGGGACAAAGAATTTATTTACACCTATATACGACATAAGGATGAACATGATTTGTGTCGTATGGAAATGCGAGCGTTTTTCGGAATCGATACCCCTTCAAACGTCCTGAAAAGTACAATAGAGATTGACCCAAGTCGCAGTCCATTTATGAATGAGCGGCTTGAAGTCCTCTATGAGGGCGATTTTTTTGAACAGATTACGACACAAGCTGAACAAGTAGATTTGGGCGACTCTACATTTAAAGTAGTTTGCTTGAATACAACTGAATTAGGTGCCACGGATAAGATTGGGCATTCAGAGCGACGGAAGCTTGAACGTCAGATTGGCTTAGGTATAAGCGGTGAACCTGATTTAGATTCGCCTGAAACAGTATTTGGCTTCGTCACATTAGACGGCAAGTGGTATTTTGGCAAACTGATGATGAGTGATAACATCTGGTTTCATCACCAGCAAAAACCGCATATGTATTCGACAGCATTGAGCACGCGCGTTGCGAGGGCGGTTGCCAATATTGCAGTGCCACATCCAGAAGGAATTCGAGCCATCGATCCTTGTTGCGGTATTGGAACAGTGTTGGTAGAGGCATTGTCAATGGGCATTAATATCGTCGGTCGGGATATTAACCGACGGGTCGTGTTAGGATCTCGAAAAAACATTGCTCACTTCGGACTGTCAGGTGATGTAGCTGTCGGGCCAATCGCCGAGGTTACTGACAACTACGATGTGACAATTATTGATATGCCTTATAATTTATTCACCCATATTACAGCTGAGGAACAGCTTGCTATTATTAAAGAAGCACGCCGTTTCACGAAGAAAGTTGTTATTGTCACCATTGATACCATTGACCATATGATTGAAGAAGCAGGTTTTCACATCGTCGATCGTTGTGTCGCGAGAAAAGGTACGTTTTCAAGGCAGGTATTGATTTGTGAATAAAAGATCGCCTCCTACACGAGGTTCTCTTTGTGTGGAAAGCGATTTTATATAACGGAAGTACTTGATGAAAGTAATTAGAAAGAAGACCTCACGAAAAGTAGTGAGGTCTTCTTTTTATGATTGAACGACTCTATTTCTTCCTTCCATTTTAGCCCGATATAAGGCCACATCTACTCTGTTGAATAAGTCCTCTATTGATTCAGTATGATCATTGTAAACGCCAATCCCTGATGAAATCGTCAAATACTCATTCGTAGGACATAACGTCGAAGAGACATTTATGCGTAGCCTTTCCGCAATCATCACGGCTTCCTTAATATCTGTTTTAACGAGCAGAATAATGAATTCTTCTCCACCTAATCTAACACATACATCGGCTTCCCGAACGACTTCGTTCATTTTTCCAGCAAGAAACTTAAGAACATCGTCTCCGACTTGATGGCCGTACGTGTCATTGACTCTTTTAAAATGATCGATATCAATCATAATCATTGAAAACTGTTTCTTTGCCGTGATCCACTTTGCTAGGACTTCTTCTCCGTATCTACGATTCCTCAGTCCGGTAAGTGCATCTGTATAGGAGCGTTCCTTAAAATCTTTGACTGTCTGTTCCTGTTTCTTTGCATACTCATGAATGGTTTCAGTCAACTGCTTAGCCTCATAATACCATGTTGGAATATCGACTTCTTCACTTAATCCGCCCTTTTCTTTTAGCTCTACTGAGTACATCGCCAATTTGCGCAAGGGAGATGATAATCTCTCAGTTAGAATGATAGTCAAAAAGAAAAAGAATAAGACAAACGGCAAGGCATAAAGCAACATTTTGTTGACCAACCCCGCCAAGGGTGCAATGCTTACCGCGTAAGGTGTTTGGGAAACAACTCCCCACTTGCTTGACTTAACGAATGTGTAGCCGGCTAGAAATTCCTTACCTTCAAAGTTCGTAACTTTTTGCGCGCCACTATCACGCCTCAATACTTTTTGTGCAACCTCATTTTTAACGACTGATTTGCCAATCCTTTCAGCGTCTGGATGATAAATCAACATCCCCCGTTTATCCACTACCCAAACATAAGATCCGTCCAAGGAGAAATGTTCATCAAGAATATTTTGGATAATATTGTCTTCTTGTAAATAAATTGTTCCAGCCAAAAAGCCAAGGTATTCATTTTTTTCATTCCACAATGGGGTGGAGACTAAAATAAGTAGCCTTCCAGTTGCAGCTTTATAAGGTGCGGAGATGAGGGGTTTTCTTACATAGAGTGCTTCTTTGGGTCCAGGAGTTTCTAAAGTTTGTCCAACTATGCCGAGTTCAGGTGAAGTGGCAAGTACTACGCCGTTTCGATTGACAACTGAGAGTGAATTAAAGTTTTTACTGCTCGTGATTAAGTCACTCAGTTTTTTTGTTAGTTTTTCCGCATCATTTATGTTACCAGCTATATCGGATGCTTTAACTTGCAGATTACTCTGCATCCCATTAAATACCTCTTCCGTGAGCCTGGCTAATTTCATTGAATAGACTCTATTCATTTCTAATGTATTATTCGTTAAATTTTCCTTTGTTACAAAATATCCAGAAAATAACGTGATACTAAGTATCCCAATCATCGCGAATGATATTAGAAGCATGATCCAGAATCGTAATGTTTTGATCATATATTCCCTCTTTTTAAATATGATTTATCATTTCCCTATAATTCGTTCATTCATAACGAGTTATAAAGAATTTCCGACTATTTAAAGAGTACCACCCTTTTCATACTTTTGTAATGTTAAAAGCAACCAGTATACAGGTATCTAATTACTTTCACAATGGATGCTTATAAAAAAAAGTACTCAGGTTTTATGCTGAGTACTTCCTTGATTATTTCGAAACATGTGTTGTAAAGTCAGCTAACAATCGGGCACCATAGCCTGTTGCTGATTTCGCGTAGTAGCCTGTCGCACTGCTTTTTTCCATTGGACCGGCCATGTCAACATGCAGCCATTTGCTGTCTTTTGGCACGAATCGGCGAAGGAATAGAGCGGCCGTGATAGAACCTGCTTCTGATAATGAACTAATATTGTTCATGTCCGCGTAATCGCTATCTAGTGATTTGTCGTAAGCTTCAAATAGTGGCATTGGCCAGATGAAATCTCCGTTGATATCACCGATTTTCTTCATGTCAGCAGAAAGTTTTTCATCCCCAAAGACACCAGCCAGTTCTAGACCGAGCGCGTTACAGATTGCTCCCGTTAATGTTGCGATATTGACGATGTATTCCGCTTTCCATTCACCTGCACGTATAAGCGCATCTGCTAAAATGAGGCGGCCTTCTGCGTCCGTATTACCCACTTGGACTGTCAATCCGTTTTTATACGTAATCACTTCACCTGGTAGGACGGATGTGTGATCGATGTTATTTTCCACCATTGGAATAAGTGCAACGACGTTCACGGGTGCTTTTGATTTTGCCAGTAAGTCAAAAGCTCCAACAACCGCAGCAGCACCACCCATATCCATGCGCATATCACTCAAATCTTTACCACTCTTCAAGCTAATACCACCCGTATCGAATGTCACACCTTTTCCAACAAGTGCAACAAGTGGCTTCGATGCGTCACCTTTGTAGACAAGTTCAACAAAAGCAGGCTTGTACATACTTCCACGTCCAACTGTTAAGACACCGTTCATGCCCATTTCTTCAAGCTTGTCTTTATCCAGCACATTCACTTCAACGCCAGTACCTTCAAAGTTGGTCTTCAATACTTCTGGGAATGTTTCTGGATTTAAAACATTGGATAATTCATTCATCAAATCACGTGACAAAGCAGTTGCTGCCGCACGGATTTGACCTGCTTCTACAAACACTTGCGCTTCGTCTCCTGTTACGTCAAGTGTTGTTTGGAAAGCAGTGACGTCCGATTTATACGTGACGAACTGGTATGCGCCAAGCTTCCATCCTTCCACAAATGCTGTGATGACAGCGCCTTTATCGAGGTTGGCAAATGCAGTCGTTAAGATCCCTTCTTCCATAACTGCCGTGTCGATTTTTTGCGCGCTGACATCGCGCGCAATATTCCCTGCTGTTGCACGAACTTTTTCAAGTGTTGCATCTGCACATTCTTTCACGACGATATAATGTGTTTCTCCGATTAAAACAGAACTATGGCCTGCTGTTTGGTTCGCAACAAATTGCTTGATTGCCCCACTGTTTGCAACGATTGGATCGTTAGCAAATATAATTTTCACTTCAATAGACATATAGCTTCCCCCTAGATGCTTTTATTTCGACTCTAGAAATAGTTTACCATAAAGAGGCCCAGTAGCGTGAATTATCTTTTATCTGAAAGTAGGAGACAAAACGTTGCGAAAGGCCCTAATAATAATGAAAGAAGAAACCAATTGAAGCCACTTCTATTTTTGCCTTGCGCTAGTCCCGCGTTGATTAATGCCAGTGTTCCCCAGCCGACGAAATAGCTACTATCCATTCATATCACTCCAAAGGAAAAATCTTTTTTCTAGCACATACTTGTCAATCCACCTAGCTAACTGTTGTGCGATTGGCTGTATTTTCACGATCATTTCCCTGCACTTCCTTCTCTAGTCATTCCGCTGCCCACCTTATTATGTTCTACGTTTCGAAAGTTTGAATAGTTTCATATTTATTTGAGTAACAGTGTCACTCATTCAATCGAAGCCTTCCCTCGAAATTGCAACACGAGGATTCTAATTACCATTTCTCGCTTTTAATTGCAACTTCGCGATTCTAATTGCAACTCCACGCTTTTAATTGCAACTTTAGCATTTTAATTGCAACTCCAGCGATAGTGCTTAATCATTAAAAAAATGCCAGTTGTCGACTACTGGCACCTAGTTATTTATTCGCCATCAGACCAACAAGGTGGCATTCCAGGAATGTCCCCACTTGTTGGTTCCAATCTTTTTTCCTTACATTGCTCGAAAAGCAATTTTTCCAATTTGCATTGAACGATGGCTGACTCTTCTGTTGCCAATGAGGGGTCGGCTAAATTGTTTTCTTCCAGTGGATCTTTTGTCAAATTGTATAGTTCAAATTGGTCCGGTACGGGTTGCGTTTTTGTCGTTGTCACACAGTTGCCGTCTTGTTCCGTTGTGACCGTATCACTAACGCCCGGGTTACTCCAAAATTGAGGATTATCGTAATAGCGGGCAAATTTCCAAATCTCTTGTTCATTCGATTGGCCTGTTTCAAGCTTTGTAATGACCGCTTCAATATGGCTCGGTTGGACAACTGAGTCGTATGGTTTACCTGTGATCTGATTCGTTTGATGTAACCCCTTTGAAATGTCGTCATCCGTCATGAAATAAAGCGGTTCATTTGCCCCCAAAAACTGATCTTGTCCACATAGTAACGGTTTTATATTTTTACCAACTAACGGATGTACTTCATTATGACTTTTTGATAGTTTTGCTTGGATATTCTGTTCATGGATACCCGTTAGGTCTAGTAATGTTGGTAGAATGTCAACATGACTCGTCAACATATTTGTCGATTTAGGTGTTGGAAATAGAAGGGGATTATGAATAATGAAGGGGACATGAATGGATTCCTCATACATCGTATACCATTTTTGATAGAGACCGCCGTGCGCGCCCAGTTGCTCGCCATGATCCGCAGTGAATACAACAATCGTATTGTTATAGAAACTGGATTGTTGAAGAGTCTTTAAAACTTTAAGCATTTCCCCGTCCGCTTTTTTCATTAAACTGTAATACAATTGGCGATAAAAATTGTTGTCGATGATTGGCTGTAATATTTTAGGATACGTTTCGCGATAGCTTTCCTGAACGGAAGGTTTTGTTACAAGCGACTCTCTAACAGTTGGAGCAGGTGGAATGTATGGCAGCGTTGGATCGACCTCAAAGTTGTATTGAGGGGAAAGTGCTGAGAATATCCCATATAACGCAATATCATGAGGATTAACTAAAGAACACATGATAAACCAAGGTGTATCATCGCAATTGGCATGTTCATCTAAGTTTTTGATAAGCTCTACAACTTCAGCAGCATACACCTCGTCACGACCAGTCGTACCGATACTGGCGGACGAACCTGAATTTCGCGGATCTGCACCATGAGGATCCGGCCCAATCCAATCAGAAAAACCAAACGAGTCAAGCCTATTCGCTTTGTCATATAGCCGTTCCTTCGCCTTATCAGGAACACCAGTTGTAGGATTATAACTTGAATAGGCATTTTTTGTACCGGGAATCAACAGATCTTCATCTGATGCGTGCCACTTCCCTTTCCAGTAAGTATCATAGCCTGCCGCCCGAAAATAATCCCCCATCGTAGGAACAGTATTGGGATCAAGCCAAAATTGATCTGCATCAAAGGACTGCTTGGCAGCACCTGGGGTTTGTGTCACTCCATGAAGCGAAGGATATTGTCCTGTATACAATGTCGTTCTACTTGGCGAACAAGCAGTACTACCCACATAATGATTGGTAAATTCCATACCGTTCTTTCGTAATAATTCATGGGCTACTAAATTCTTTTTCCGCCACTCCAATAATTCCTTTGTTTCATAGACCGTCGGAAATCGTTCTTGATCGACCATGACAAAAAGAACATTAGGCCGTTTCTTTCGATAGTGATGACCGTATTTTATGTCCCTTTTACGTGGATACATTATAATTCCCACCCTCTTAGGTTTATGTGCTTCTTTAGTATATGTAGTGTCCGTTATTGGGTTCCGAAACGTTTTTATTGTCAATAAAAATAGTATTGTTATGTTACACTTTTCTTACTAAACCTTTGCGGGAGATGAATGCGTTGAAAAAAACATGGAATCATCAAGGAATTATCGAGAAATTTGAAGCGAATCGTAATGAGGAACTAGCTGGACCAATGGTTGCCTATATGAAAAGCCATTTTCCTTTTCTCGGCATCAAAAGTCCCCTTCGTAAACAACTATTAAAAGAGCATTTTGCGGAATATGCATTGCCGGAGCCTGAGCAGCTTTTTGAAGAAGTGTGGAAGTTGTATAACTTGCCGGAGCGCGAATATCAATATGCGGCGATTGCTTTGATTGATAAGATGAAAAAGCATTTGACGCCGGATGATTTCCCCGTTTTACAACTGTTGATTGAAACAAAGTCATGGTGGGATAGCGTCGATTCCATTGCGCCTCATTTTGTGGGACAACTCGTGAAAATGGATCGTACATACGGCGATAAAATCATGCTAAAATGGTCGCAGTCAAACAATATGTGGATAAACCGTTCAGCAATTCTTCACCAATTAAAATTCAAACAGCAAACAGATGTAGAGCTATTATTCACGATTATCAAACAACATACAGATTCAAAGGAGTTTTTCATCCAGAAAGCGATTGGCTGGACGTTACGGGAGTATGCCAAGACCAATCCGGATATTGTGAAAGAGTTTGTGGCGGAGCATTCGTTAAAACCGCTTAGCAAGCGAGAGGCTTTGAAGCACTTTGTATGAGTAAGTTAAAATAAATACCGCCCTCAATTAGTAAAGTCAATTACTAATTGAGGGCGGTATTATGCACACGACCTTATTCTCTATATCTCAAAGCCAATCCCTTTAAGAAATTCCGAACATAGCGATCGCCGCACTCTTTATAATTCTTATGACCTTCTTTTCGTAACACAGCTCCCAATTCACCTTTTGTAATAGTGATACCCGCTTCTTCCAATATCGCAAGTATGTCCTCACTTGTTAAGGCCAGTGCTATTTTTACTTTCTTTAAAACGATATTATTCACATTTTCATTATTTTTTATAGCCACTGTTGGCTTTTCAGCTTGTCCAGGCTTCGGTTCTTGCTTCCCACGTTTAAAAATAATAAAGCCATTTAAAAACGAATCCAGCATACCATTACTACATGCCATACCCACTTCATCTTCATCTGATTTTTTCAGCATCATTTGTACTTCTTCTTTCGTTACCTCAATACCGCCCAGTTTAAAAATATCTACCATACCTATATCTTTTATATCAAACGCATATCTTAATCGGATTAATATATCATTATTATTCATCCAAAAACCTCCTATGATTTGTTGTATTTTCACACTAGCTTTGCCCTAATAATAGCACACATACTTACGTTCAACATTTTTTCAATAGTTCAGAATTTGCAACAGCAGTACCTTGCAATGAATAATACCATGTGATATATTGTTGTCATCAAGTACTTCGCATGAGGTAGTACTGTTCATTGGCTACTAGTGAAAGGAGCGTATGTTGAATGAATGTACAATTTAAAAAAGGTGTATTGAACTTATGTGTGCTTGTTCTT
Organism: Sporosarcina sp. YIM B06819; assembly: GCF_033485175.1. Classification (NCBI taxonomy): domain Bacteria; kingdom Bacillati; phylum Bacillota; class Bacilli; order Caryophanales; family Caryophanaceae; genus Sporosarcina; species Sporosarcina sp. YIM B06819. Next base: position 123,408 of record NZ_JAWLIQ010000012.1, read on the forward strand.
TTGGATAAGCAAGATCGCTACGGCTATGAGCTTGTGCAGAAGATTTCTGATCAGATTGCTATTTCTGAAGGCTCAGTGTATCCCCTGCTTCGGCGATTGACGAAGGAAGGCTATTTTACGACGTATTTGCAAGAATCGACGGAAGGTCCTCCCCGTAAATATTATAGGTTGACCGATGCTGGTCGTCAGTATTTGCACGAACAGTTAGCGGAATGGAAAAACTTCACGGATGGAGTTAATACATTAATCGAGGAGAGTGTACACAATGACTGAAAACCAATTTATTAGTGAACTGGAAACAGCTTTGAACCAACTACCAGCTGAGGAACGCAACGATATACTTCAAGATATTCGCGAATATTTTACAGATGGTCGCGGTGATGGCAAAACAGAAAGTGTCATTGCGGCTTCTTTAGGTTCTCCAGCACAAATTGCCGAGGAATTACTTGGGTCCTACTCATTTGAGGAGAATAAGGTAGATATAGCTTCTTCCAATAAAGTCATTACCATTCAAGATGATCGATTTACGAATGTTGCTATCAATGTCCAACACGGCGCACTCATTGTGAGACCTTCTCATAATTCGATAACAACCGTCGAACTGGTCGGTGCCACTGACAAATTACAGCTGACTGCGGAAGTTGTTAATGATACGTTGGTTGTGCGTTTGAAAAGTATCAGCCACTGGTTATTCATGTTCAATTTTAATATGAAGGCGGTGACACTTAACGTGTTTATTCCCAAGAAGCTCTATCAATCATTTGCGATGAAAACGGATAATGGACGTATTTCTGTAGAGAAGCTACTTGCTAAAAAGATGGATGTCAACACGGACAACGGCAGAATTCAGCTTAGCGAAATTGCTGCTACGACGTTGATTGCTGAAACGGATAATGGGCGCATTGAAATGGATAAAGTGCAAGCTGATCATATGCGGATGAAAACAGATAACGGACGTATCGAGATGCGTCATGTTGAGGCGGAAAGCATAGGCGTCGAGTCCGATAACGGGCGCATCGAGCTTGAACATGTCACGGGTTCCATTGTGGGCACTACGGATAATGGGCGCATTACGCTTCAAACGGATACACTTGACCGTGCGCTTGATTTTCGGACAGATAATGGAAGCATCGTCATTCAATCTTCAAGCAAGCCAACAAACGTTACCATTCTAGCGAAAACGGGCCATGGGAAAATCGATGTGTTTGGCGAGCGTAATTCACGCACAGTCATTGGGGCAGGCGAGCATACGATTCGATTGAAGTCAGATAATGGACGCATTACAGTCTCATAACTTTAACAGCAGAGCGTAAGAAGGGGCTGTCCAGAAAGTCAGTATTCGCTAACTTCTTGAACAGCCCTAGCTTTAACTATCACCAAAAGACTATTTTCTATCCCTCGACAAGCACAAGTGGAAAGTTATCGATCAATTGGGCAGAGTTATCGTCATTCCAGGATCTTTGACGCATCAAATTAGCGAAGCTCACAACTTACTAACCCCGATTATGATTTACCTACCATCGGCATTGTCAACTTATGCACAAAAGCACCAACAATCACACCTAAAACGGCCGGCAGTATCCAACCTACTCCTTCTTGATAAAGCGGGAAATATTCTAATACCCCATCTAACGAATCCTTTAAAAACGTATGATTAATCGTTTCAATCAAGCTGAAGACGCCTGTAAAAATCATTGCCGACAAATAGATGGAATGGTTAACATAATGATTCACTAACCCAAGCACAATGAGTACAACAGCTAATGGATAAATCATCCCTAATATCGGAACAGACACAGCTAAAATTTGATTCAACCCTAAATTAGCTACCGTCAAGCTAACAAGCGCAATCACTGTCGCCCAACCTTTATAAGCAAGGACAGGGAAAATGCCGGAAAAGTATTGGCTACATGAAATAATCAAGCCAATCGATACACATAAACAAGCTAAAGTAAATAATAATCCCAATAACACTGTGCCAATAGGTCCAAACAATACATTCATCACAATCGTTAAGGTTTGTGCCCCATTCTCGGCTTGCCCCACTGAAGAGCTAGAAGCACCCAGATAACCTAAAATACAATAAATTACCGCCAGTAAAATACCTGCTCCGAGCCCGGCCAACATCGTATATTTGGCAATTAAAGAAGAGTCACTAATGCCTTTTGTCCGAATCGTATTGGCTACCACAATCCCGTAGACAAGTGCTGCCAGTGCATCCATTGTTAAATACCCATCTAAGAAGCCTTGAAAGAAAGGACTTTCATCATAGTTAGCGGTTGGAGCCATAAATGCTCCCATCGGCGTGATGATGCCTTTGATGAAAATAATGCCTATTAAAATCAATAAAAGAGGCGTCAATATTTTACCAAATCGATCCACTAGCTTAGAGGGCGATAAACTTAACCATAAAACAATCGCGAAAAATAACACTGTGTACAACAACAATAGCATTGATTTGTCTGCTAAAAAATCTGGTAGGTAAGGTTTCATGCCCATTTCATAAGCAATCGTACCAGCCCTTGGAATCGCTAATCCAGGTCCTATTGAAATATAAATTAGGAATGGAAATAACAAAGCAAACCATGGATGTACACGTGTGGATAGCGTGTGGAGACTCCCTGCCTTCCCAACAGCGATCACCCCTAATATCGGTAACCCGACAGCCGTCACAATAAATCCGCCGAGCGACAACCACATTTCTATGCCCGCAGAACGCCCTAAAAATGCTGGAAAGATGAGATTCCCCGCCCCGAAAAACATGGAAAATAACATAAAACTAATGAAAACAAGTTCTTTATAGGTAAGATTGTTCATCCTTTTTCTCCTTTCAAAGAGAATTAGATGAATTATAACAGCAATATAATGTAAAAACTACAAACGTATAAAAAAATAAATATTTAATTTTTTCAGAATAGAAATCAATTTATTGGAAAGTGGAGAACTAGCAGAAGGTATCCGATTCTTTGGGAATGCTGAGGAGTGCGACTATCTTGATTGTTCTAACTTAAGCATGTAATATTGATAAAAAAGTATTATTACACCCATAACTCCCCGGCATCCACAGGCGCCAGGAAGTTGTGAGTTAGTTATTTTTACAGTGGTGCTACTCCGCCAAAATCCGCCCATTCCTCGCGTGATGGACCGTATACACCTGGTACGCGCAAGCCCGCTTGACGCATGAGTACAGTAATTTGACCGCGATGATGCGTTTGGTGAGAGATTAATATACCGAGGACCGTTGCGACCGACCAATGCTCTCCGTACATATCTTTCATGTCATTCAACGTTGCATCTGTCCATTGCGCTTGCATAGCTGCAACCATCGCTGCACTTGATGAACGATAGGCATCTGCAATTTCAATAGCAGTTGTTGGAACAGTTGCTTTATGGCTTGCCGCCTCAAATTCAAGCCCTGTCTGTGATATCATTTCATCGATTGTCGTAACAATATGCCAAGCAATTCGGCCAAGCGTACGGTCTTCTGGTGACACTTCCTGTGCAAGTGACGCATCCGTTAGTGCATCCAGAATCTTTTGTGTCGATCCGCTTTCATAACCCCAGTTTGTCAAAAATTCCTCAACTGTTCTAAACATGGCTAAATCCTCCAACTCATCAATTAGGTACTCTACTTTATTTCGACAAACCTAAAGGATTTCCCTTCAATCAACTATTTATCGAAGACATCGTTGTTCCCTTTTGCACGTTGGCATAGTTCTGCTCACCCACACGTTTTTTCACTTCTTCCTCGGTCATTGGTGGCGGAACTTGATTGGCGGCCAAAGCAGGTGCTTCCTCTAGCACCTCAACATGCTCAAGTGCAACATTCTTTGCATTGATTTTACGTCCATACTCCTCCATTTCCTCCCGCGTCATCCGTACATCTTCTGGTTTCTCAAACATTAAGCTGGCTCCTCTCTAATCAATCACGCCTCGGCGTGATTGCGTCCAGATTTTGAATTGAGCTTGAGGCCAGCACGGGGGAAGGATTGAACTACATCCTTCCTCGCTGGTCATGCAACCGTTGCCGCAGGACGCGGCGAACTTAGGTTGCCTTCTTAACTCCCTTCAAAACCTGTGACATCCGCTGGAGGCTTTCACTTAATTCAGCAGGGGGTTGAACCCCTGCTGAATTAAGTGAAATCTTTATTACCACTATACCCTCCCCCATTTGTCATAAAACCACACACCGCTGTGATATAATTCCCATATATCGAATGGAGGGATTCTGTGCTTCATAAAAAAGGGTTCGTATCATGGCTATTCGTCATATCTATACTGCTAACGGCTTGTGCTCCTAAAACCCAGGTCGTTGATGGCCCTGGATTAGCTACTATCCAAAGCGATCTCGTCAATCAACTGGACGTAGAAAAAATCTATGCAACGGCTGAAGAACTAACAAAAGAGCCACGTGTTGCGGGCACTGAATCTGAGAAACAAGCTGCTGCTTATTTAATCAAGGAGTTAGAGAATTACGGGTATGACGTTGGCGTACAACCATTTACTTTTGAACGCTATGTCATGCCGGAGAAAACCGATTTACAACTAGCAGGTTTCGAGGGTACCTTTACGCCTGCCCCCTTTCACTATTCCGTTTCAGGTACAGTCACTGGAGAATTAATTAATGCGGGCCATGGTTTGAAGGAGGATTATGACAAAATTGATGCACAAGGTAAAATCGCCGTTGTCACTGTCGAACGCACTTATTTTTATGAACTCGTCCTCCATGCATCCAAAGCAGGTGCTACGGCAATCTTGATTCACTTTCCCGAGGACAATCCCATTGACACATGGACACTTGGCAAGCATTCTGATGACTATATTCCAGCACTAGCCCTATCACATAAAGACTATATGAAGATTTCCAAAAACATGGACAAAAAGGCAACTGTCACCATTGAAGGAGCCCGAGTGGATCAATCTGAGTCACAAAATATAATGGTTACGAAACAACCCGATGCTGAACAAGATGCCTCCACTGACATCGTCATCATTGGCGCACATTACGATTCAGTCGACCAAGCCCCAGGTGCGAGTGACAATGCCAGTGGAACATCCGTTGTTCTCGAACTGGCACGCATGTTCAAAGATGTCACCACAACGAAAGAACTGCGCATCTTATTTTTCGGCGCTGAAGAAGAAGGCTTATACGGCTCCAAAAAGTATGTCAGTGCCATGACGGAGGATGAAATCAAACGCTCTGTCGCGATGTTTAACCTAGATATGGTCGGCAGTGCTGATGCAGGAGAGTTAGCGATTCAAACCGTCGACGGCATGAATAACGCCGTCACAATTCCTGCAAGTCAAGCTTACGAGGCATTAAACGGTGATAGCTTGTCCACCGATTTTGGTGGTAGAAGCGATCATGTGCCCTTCCATGAAGCTGGAATCGACGCAGCCCTATTGGTTTATTCCCCATTGGAGAAATGGTACCATCGTCCCGAAGATACCATCGATAAATTAAGTAAAGATCGCCTCCTGCAAGTTGCAAAAATTGTTGCGGCATCCACGTTGGAAATGACGTTGCCCACTGACAGTAAAGAATGAGTTCTAGGTGGTTCGAGTCTAACATAAGAAATATAAAGGGAGGTTGCTGAAATGGCGACAATTCTTATCGATGCGGATGCTTGTCCCGTGGTTAATGAAACGATTCGGATTGCTGGTAAATTTGGATTCCGCTGTATCCTCATCTGCGATACGACACATGAAATGCATCGCGATGGTGCAGAAACGATAATCGTCTCAAAAGGAGCCGATGCCGTCGATTTTGTGCTTGTCAATCGGGTACAAAAAAATGATATTGTGGTCACACAAGATTACGGTCTAGCGGCGATGGTCCTTGCCAAACAAGGACATCCGATTGATCAAAACGGACGACTGTATACCAATGATAATATTGACCAGCTACTGTATGCCCGTCATACAGCACAAAAAGTACGAATGGCCGGTGGAAGACTACGCGGTCCCAAAAAGCGTTCAAAAGAAAGCGATGTAAAGTTTGAAGAAAGTTTAAAGCACCTATGCATGCAGCTGACTCAAGAGAACAATGACTAACAACGACACCGAGGGATTTCAGATCCCTTGGTGTTTTTTGTCTAGATATTGAATTACTCTATTCTTCCACGCCCCAATTAATCAAATACACATCGAAATACTCAAGATTAAACAAAAAAGATTTATCCTTGACGATTCGCATCATACTCCCGTTGGAAGCGCTCTCAAATTAAATAGAATATATAGAATTGAATAAACTATCAAAATATTTATTGTGCAAATAAAAAAACTCTGCTAGAATATGAAATCAACAGAATGTAGCTATTTTTTTTTGCTTACGATGGGACTGAATCCGAATTATCGGGACGTATGTAGTCCCGACAAATTATTCATTCTGTTATGTGATCCAACTATTAAAAAAGGGGGAATTTCTATGACAACGAATACTTTGACGCTACTAGCCGGTGAGCTTTATATAAATGGGGAATGGAAAACAAGCAAGTCAGGTAAAACAATTGAGATTACGTCGCCTTATCTGTATGAGCCAATTGGCAGCGTGCAAGCTATTACGCAACCAGAGGTCGACGAAGCAATTGACTTTGCGCAAGCGGCACAAAAGGAATGGGCACAAGCTACCCTTCAACAACGCGCCAGCCATTTATACAAATGGGCCGATGCCTTACTCGCCAATCAAGACGACATTGCAACAGTCATTATGCATGAAGTCGGAAAAAGCTTGAAGGATGCTAAAAGTGAAGTAACACGCACAGCAGATTTTATTCGCTATACGGTGGAAGAAGCCCTTCATATGCATGGGGAAAGCATGAGAGGCGATAGTTTTCCAGGAGGGTCTAGATCCAAAATTGCCATTGTCGAACGAGTACCCCTCGGCGTTGTATTGGCCATTGCTCCTTTCAACTATCCCGTTAACTTAGCTGCTGCCAAGCTTGCACCAGCATTAATCGCTGGTAATGCGGTGATTTTCAAACCAGCGACACAAGGGGCTCTTAGTGGGACGAAAATGATTGAAGCCCTTCATCAAGCTGGATTCCCAAAAGGTCTTGTCAACTTGGTAACCGGAAAAGGTTCGGAAATTGGCGATTACTTAGTCGAGCATAAAGGCATCCATATGATTTCCTTTACGGGCGGTACTGACACAGGTCTTCATTTAGCAAAAAAATCGGCAATGGTTCCACTTGTCCTCGAACTCGGTGGAAAGGATCCAGGCATTGTCCGCCAAGATGCAAATTTACAAGAGGCAGCTAAACAAATTATTAGCGGTGCCTTTTCTTACTCTGGGCAACGTTGCACAGCCATTAAGCGCGTCCTCGTTCATGACAGTGTTGCGGATGAACTCGTCGTTCTTTTGAAAGGTGAAATTGAGCAGTTAGTCGTCGGTTCTCCAGAAAACGGCAGCACAATCGTTCCATTGATTGATGACAAGTCTGCTAATTTCGTGCAAGGTTTGATTGATGATGCGATAGACAAAGGTGCCGTCGTTGTGACAGGTAATAAGCGGGAACGGAATTTGATTCACCCAACGCTGTTGGATCATGTCACAGAAGAGATGCGCCTCGCATGGGAAGAACCATTCGGCCCTGCACTTCCAATCATTCGAGTCACTTCCGATGAACAAGCGATTGCTTTTTCCAATGCATCCGAATTCGGCTTACAGGCTAGTATTTTTACCAAAGACATCGACAAAGCATTTGCCATTGCCAATCAAATCGAAACGGGTGCTGTCCAAATTAATGGGCGCACGGAACGTGGCCCAGACCACTTCCCGTTCATCGGTACAAAAGGATCTGGCATGGGTGCACAAGGCATTCGCAAAAGTATCGAATCGATGACACGCGAAAAAGTAACAGTCTTAAATCTGGCTCTCTAATATTTTTCGTTCAAATACAAAGGCATCCCGAGTTTCTATGGGGTGCCTTTGTCATCTTCTGTACAAGTTATGCGTACCTTGGAGTGTAGTTGTTATTACGACAATGAATACGGAGGGTCCTCATGCCAAAAATCCTGTCAGTTAGCACTGTCAAACCACCTCATCGGGTCCATCAGGAACAAGCTGTCGAATTGACCCGCTCTCTTTTCAGTGAAAAATATCATGATATCGAAAGGCTGTTAAAGGTGTTTCAAAATGGCGATATGGAGACGCGTAATATCTGTATGCCCCTAGAATGGTATGGACAAACGCATGACTTTGAAGAGCGCAATCAGTTGTATATTCAACACGCTGTCGACTTTGGTGTACAAGCGGTTCAGTCCTGTCTTCAAGGGGATGGCATGCTCGATACACCTATCGAACCGTCGATGATTGATGCACTATTCTTTATTTCAAGTAGCGGTATTTCAACGCCAAGTATCGATGCTCGCATTATGAATCGTATTAATTTTCGCGATGATATGAAGCGGATTCCCATTTGGGGACTTGGTTGTGCCGGAGGAGCTGCTGGAATGAGTAGAGCCCATGAATATTGCCTCGCTTTTCCGGAAGCGAATGTCCTCGTGCTATCCGTTGAATTATGCAGCTTGACGTTTCAAAAAGACGATTATTCGAAAAGCAATTTGGTCGGCGTATCGTTATTTTCCGATGGCGTTGCGTGTGCATTGGTTACCGGGGATCGTTCTTTGCTGAAGGTGAATAAAGCGACGCCCACAGTCATTGCCACAGCTTCAAAGCTGATGCCAGATTCCGAGGATGTTATGGGCTGGGATGTAAAAAACAACGGCCTCTACGTCGTCTTTTCGAAAAGTATTCCCGCGATTATTACCAATTGGCTTGGACCAGTCGTTCATGAATTTCTCGAGAATCAAGGACTGACACAGGATGATATTACGCACTTTGTCGCGCATCCCGGTGGCAAAAAAGTGCTCTCAGCGTATGAGAATGCATTAGGGTTTGATCAAACCAAAACGGCTATTTCACGGCAGGTATTACGCGAAAATGGCAATATGTCTTCCCCAACCATCCTGTATGTCCTTGAACAATTCATGGAACTTGAGCCTGTTGCAGGTGACTATGGACTGATGGCGGCACTCGGGCCGGGATTTTGTGGAGAATTGCTATTATTGAAATGGGAATGAGGTAGTGTGAGAATGTTATTTTCTATTGTCATTTCAATCGTCATCTTGCAGCGATTAATTGAACTCTTTGTCGCGAGACGCAATGAAAAATGGATGCTTGACCAGGGAGCGTTTGAAGCCGGTGCCGCCCATTATCCGATTATGGTCGCGATGCATGTAACTTTTTTCGTGTCCATGCTGTTAGAAGTCATGGTTCTTGGGCGCACGCTTTCCCCAATTTGGATGGTGTTGCTTGGCATTTTTTTATTGACTCAAGCGGCCCGAGTTTGGTGCCTTGCTTCACTCGGAAAGTTTTGGAATACGAAAATTATCATCTTGCCGGGTGCGGATGTTGTACGACGAGGTCCTTATCGGTGGATCCGTCATCCGAATTATTTGATTGTCAGTATAGAGTTGCTCGTCCTGCCCCTGTTATTCGGTGCTTATTTGACAGCTGTTTTGTATTCGTTGCTGAACGTCTGGATGCTGACTGTACGCATTCCAGCGGAGGAAAAGGCGTTGAAGGATGCGACGAATTATCGGGAGACGTTTTCTTTGGAGTGAAGGACTAGTGAGGACTGAACGACGTAGACTATAAACTCGGCGACCCTGACGAAACTGAACGACGAATTCGGCAAACTGAACGACCCTGGTACAAAACTGGACAACGTAGACTATAAACTCGACGACCCTGACGAAACTGGACGACGAATTCGGCAAACTGAACGACCCTGGTACAAAACTGGACGACGTAGACTATAAACTCGGCGACCCTGACGAAAC